>CAZEZE010000085.1:0-9308 GCA_964516445.1 uncultured Chitinophaga sp.
GTCCTTCGGTAAAAGCCTTAAGCGCGCCGCATTCCTTATGCCCCATCACCAGCACCTGTTTTACACCCAGGTGTTCGACTGCATATTCTATACTGCCAATTTCCAGTCCGCCCATGAGATTCCCGGCCGTGCGGATAACAAAAAGATCGCCCAGCCCCTGGTCAAAAATGATCTCCGGGGGCACCCTTGAATCGGAGCAGCAAACGATAGCGGCGATCGGGTGCTGACCGGTATTGATCTCCTCCATTCTTTTCTTCGATTCATGCGGATGAAGCGGGTGATGACCGGCAAATCTCTCGTTTCCCTGTAATAACTGGTCAATGGGAGTGGCGGCCGTTGAGGCAACGGTTGCATGATCGGCGCTGCAGGTATTGAAGAATAGCACGATGCAGATCAAAAAGAGGATCGTGAAAACATGCTTCATACTACGGGTTTTGATTGAACCCGCCGAAGATAAACGCTGCCTCACATGGTCCTTATGAAGATCCTCATCATACCTCTTGAGATTCGTCATTTCCGGCCGGCAACGGGTTAAACGGGGATCTTCAACCCTGCAAAGCCCTGGTGAATGCGTTGATCACATAACCCGCGTCACGGTACAATAAAGTTTCATTGACGGTAATTTTGGTCTTATTCTGTTCATCCGGGGGTGCCATACGGATACTGAATTCCTTGTTCAGCGTTTGCTGCATTTTCTTACCATCGACCTCTTTGCCTAACTGCACTTCATAAATATTGGTACCGTTTTGCAGGGGGCTGACCCGGATACCCTTCAGCTTATTCAGGGTCGCGAAGATCTCCTCTCCCCTGTTCCTTGCATCCTGCAGTCGTTTTTCCATTCCTTCTAACCGGTGCAGGGCCATGGCCGCGTTGGTCCAGCTACTGAACATATTCCCGCCATGGATCTTGACCAGGTGCGGCATCTTCCCGATCACATTACTCTCGCCGCAGAGGATCGCTCCTGCAGACGCCCCGAGATATTTATACAACGAAATATAAACCGTGTCGAAATAAGCGGCATACTCTTTCACCGATATCCCGTACCAGGCAGCGGCCATATAGATCCGCGCCCCGTCGAGATGCAATTTGATCTGGTTATTGCGGCAATACTCACTGATCTTTTTGATCTCATCGAAAGGCACGGCCCTTCCATCGGCACGACGCACGGGATTTTCAATGGAAACCACACCGATCCTGCTTGCAAATGCTTCCTCCTGTTGCAATGCCTCCACCGTTTGCTTCAGTTCTTCGGCTGTAAACCCGGCTTTGTCTTTCGCCAGCGGAATGAGTCTTTTCTGGAAAACGGATTGTGCCGCGTCGGCCTCATCGCGGTACACATGGCTTGTTTCCTGTACGACCACTTTGGTATGTTCACCGCTCAGAACATGTATCGCGAACTGGTTGGCCATGGTACCGCTGGGCATATATATGGCTTTCTCCTTGCCGGTGATCTCCGCGAATTTCTTTTCAAGTGTTTCCACCGCGCCACCGGTACCATACCGATCTTTTCCAATGGGGCTTGCCGCATTCAGTTGCTGCAAATGATCGATGTAATCACCCGGTTCAAACATCTCGCCATCACCAAAGAACTTAATGATGACAGGGACGGGCCCGGGTTGCGGCGACCTGTATCCCGAAGCAAGTGCCGGGATGGCCGGCGCCACAACAGGCATTACAACGATACCGGATGCTTTCAGGAAATTTCTGCGGTTAACGACTGACATAGCTGAACATTTTTTTATGCATGAATGTACGGAATAATGAACGCTTGTATGCTGCTGTCATACAGGGAATATCACGCCTTTACCACTCCGTACGCAGAGATTATAAATCAATCACATATCCTGCGTACCCGGCACTCTCTGTGCGGAACAATTTCAAACGGGATAGTGCCGCTTATATTCAAATAACGCCAACCGGAAAAAATTTCGTACCTTTGCAATGATAATTGAGTTTTACTGCTATTGTGGCCGGGCTTCCTATCCGGTTTCTGACACCTGCATTCATCTCAACTTTTCTCATTCAATAATCATTCGTCTATGACCACGGAACAAATTGAAAAATACATTGAACAATCCAAAAACGCGGGCGCCTTATTAACGATCCATTTCAAGGACCGGCAAACCGTTACCGGAATGTTCATACGTATGCCTGATTACAGTGAGCTGAAATCGAAGAATCTCTGGCGGGTGGTGCGCCAGGCCAACCTGGCCGAATGGCAGCAAACCAAGAACCCGAACCTGAACCGGATCTTCAACGGCATGTCCTTCACACGGCTGTCGGGCGAATAAGGACCGGACGTTCCGGTTGTGACCGATCACTCCATTCTTTTTTAATCCGGGTAACCCTTCTGAATGCGAAATTCATATTAACCCCCTAAATATTTTAACCGGGTATGATGCAATCAGTCATTACAGGTGCCGGCTCCTATATCCCGCCGCTGGTACAGTCCAACCGCGAATTTGCAAGACATATTTTCTATACGGAAAACAACCAGCCCTTAGCGATCCCGCCGGAAGAAGTAGTGGAAAAATTCCGGCAGATCACCGGTATCGAGGAACGGCGTTACACCAACGACGATATGAATACTTCGGATATCGGCAGCATCGCCGCAGCAGAAGCGCTGAAGTCGGCCGGTACCGACCCCGAACAGATCGACCAGATCATCGTGGCGCATAATTTCGGGAATGTAATCAAACAAACCATACAGACCGATGCGGTGCCTTCGCTGGCCAACCGCATCAAACACAAACTGGGTATCCGAAACCCCCATTGCGTGGCCTATGATATTTTGTTCGGCTGCCCCGGCTGGGTACAGGGCCTGATTCAGGCCGACGCTTTTTTCAAAGCCGGTATCGCCAGCAAAGCGCTGATCGTGGGCGCCGAAACCCTGTCCCGCGTGATCGATATGTATGACCGCGACAGTATGATCTTCAGCGATGGCGCTGGAGCCGCCGTGCTGGAATACAGGGAAACCGGTTCACAGGGTTCCGGCATACTGGGATCTGCCTCGGCATCCCATTCCCTCGAAGAAGTGGATTATATAAATATGGGGATGTCCTTTTTTCCCGGGAGTGATCCCCGCATCCGCTATATAAAAATGAAGGGCCGCAAAGTTTACGAATATGCCATGAAACACGTACCCGCGGCCATGAAGGAATGCCTGGATAAAAGCAGGGTGGAAATCACGCAGGTGAAAAAGATCTTTATCCACCAGGCCAATGAGAAAATGGATGAGGGGATCATTAACAGGCTGTACCGGTTATACGGAATGCAGCAGGCGCCGCAGAATATCATGCCCATGAGCATCCACTGGCTGGGCAACAGTTCTGTTGCCACCGTTCCTACCTTATATGATATGGTGATAAAAGGGAAACTGCCCGCTCACACATTAGAACCGGGAGATATCATTCTGTTTGCCTCGGTGGGAGCAGGGATGAATATCAATGCGGTGTGTTACCGCTGCTGAGAAGGCAGCCGGGATCATTACCCCATTTTCACGTTCACCGCCATGGGACCGCGGGGACCGTTCTGAATCTCAAAAACGACCTTGTCGTTTTCCTTTACAGGACCCGGTAGGTTGTTGATATGCACAAATATGCTTTCCTGGGTAACCTGGTCTTTAATGAAACCAAACCCTTTTTCCTGGTTGAAGAATGTGATCTTGCCCGTGCGAAACTGATCTTCCTCCGAACGGACATATTCCGGCACCCCGATCTGGATATCTTCCAGTTTTACTTCAATTCTCCTGTTCGGATCCGGAGGGGTGGCACTGATATTGCCGTTCTCATCCACATAAGCCATCATTTCATCCAGCCCTTTCCCTTTAACAGTTCCTTCTTTCCTTTCCTTCATCTTATCCGCCTTGTCTCTTTTGTTTTTTTGCTTTTTCTTTTCTCTTTCCTTTTTGTTCCATGAATCAGCCATACTTGATTAATTTTTAAGTGATGTAATAACCTGTGGGTACGTGTACAAAGAAAGCAGGGGGAATAAATGTTACTTTCTGACCAGGCAAGTTGAATGAAGGTACGATTTTTTTTCCATACGATGACCCGGAACCACCTGCCAGGCCTTACCTGTTAATGTGTCTTACTTACAAACCTTACCCGTTCGGTTTTTGACTGACGGAATTACCTGTTATCCGCATCCCGCTTCCATTCATCAAGTCAGTAAGCCTTGCATTCGGGATTACTTCTAACTTAATGGAAGAAACCATTGAGCCATGAAAAAGATCCTCTTCGCCTTCCTCCTGCTGGGCTGTGCCTGCCACCCGAAAGCACAACCCGACACTGATTCCCTGCTTCGGGAAGCAGAAAAAAAACTGCAAAGCGGAGCCGCTACCGTATCAGCCCTGCTGACCGATCCCCGTTACCAGTCCGTTCATCCCGTTGCTTCTTTCCGGAAACTGATCGAATCCTATAGTACGGACGCCATATTGAAGATCAGTACGACCGGTGAGCCGGGAAAAAAGATACGCGTACTTGGCACTGTAACGGATAAAGACAACAATCCCGTTGCAGGCGCGCTTGTCTACCTGTACCAGACAGATGCTAAAGGCTGGTATGCTGCCGGATCACCGCATGTGGGAGGTAATGAAGGCGATATGCGGCAGGCAAGGTTGTTTGGTTACGTGAAAACGGATGCCGCCGGGAAATTTGAATTGCATACCATCAAACCCGCCGGCTACCCCCGGAGTGACCTGCCCGCCCATATTCATGTTCATGTATGGGCAGAAGGCTACAACCCCTTTGTAAATGAATTCCTGTTTGACGACGATGAAAGACTTACCGGGGAAATCCGTGAACAATCCATACGAAACCGGTTTTTGATTCAGCCACCGGAGAACGCTCCCGCGCCTTTTGAACAGCAGTTTTCTTACCAACTAGTATTGGTTAAGAAATGATCATATAAAAATGACGGGTGAGGACAGGAACAAAGACAGAAAGTACCGGCTACCGTATGCCCCCTACTCGATCGTGGTCATTTCAAAACGATCGAAAACCCAGCTTCCGTGCTGAAAATTTCCCGCCAGCATAACGTAATAATCTCCCTCGTAATCACCCGGTTCAACTATGATAGAGATCTTCTTTTGCCCGGAATAAAAATACCGCTGGTTGGGTTTTGGCAATGATGCAACCCCGGAAGAAGTAACCAATACTTCCTTGTAATTTTTCCCTATCCATACGGTGTAGTCAATGAGTTTGGTGGATTCTACCCAGAACTGGATCAAATACTTCTGGTTCTTCTGAAAACTAACTTTGGCGCCAACATAACCATTGAAAAATTCGTAGGACCGCTGATCCAGTTTGACGACTTCGGCACTGGAAGTACTGGACCAGAATTCTCCTTCCATGGGGGAAAAGTTTTCACTGCTCGATTCTTTTATGATATTCCGCGGATCCATCCGGTATGAAAACGCCACTTTACCGGTTTCAAAATTGATGTCTGCACTCCCGAACCTTAAACTGGCGTTTCCCAGTTTCGGCTGTTTGGAAGACAGGATCAGTTTGGCGGGTTTCGTTTTTATTATTCCGGTGATCACGCTCATCTGCTGTACAGGCACCCTGCCTTCAAACGACCTCACACTGAGGTTCCGGTCCGTGATAATGAAAACACCGGCCGAATCTTCTGAACTGATTGAAAAGTTTCCTGATAAAACAGCCTGGTTTCGTACAACCTGGGTCGTCGGCGCATTATCTCTTGCCGTCACGTTGTTGATGCTAACCTGCCTGTTCGTGGATACCTTCGAAGTATCCCGGGTTCTGACTGGGGGGTTTTCCGTTCTTCTAACCTGCGCAACAGCCGTACCGGATGCATATACAACCATCACGGCTAAAAGGAGCTTTTTCATACGCTGCCTGTTTTAATGAAAATGGTCAGATTAAAGTAGGAAAAATAATGATAAAAAAAGATGACCTGCCACAGATATAAAAACGCCATGGTTCATGGAATCACGAACCATGGCGGAGCGGAATTGTAAAAACCATCAGGCCAGTTCCAGTTCTTCCTTCGGCAAAGGTTTCATGCAGAAGAACCAATCCTTGCAATAAACGTTCTCTTCCTTACCGGCCATACGGTCGGCCGCCACACCGCAACTGTTGGCGGGAGGAACGATCACATCTTCACCCGGTTGCCAGTCTGCCGGAAGCGCCACCGCGTGTTTGTCGGCGGTCTGCAAACCTATCAGCACTCTTTTGAGTTCCTTGAAATTCCGCCCGAGTGAAAGCGGGTAATAGATCACGGCACGGATGATGCCCTTGGGATCAATAAAGAACACGGCCCTGACAGCCTTTGTGGTACTCTCATTGGGCTGTATCATCCCGTATTTTGCGGCAACATTCATACTGATGTCCTCGATCAGCGGGAATCTTACTTCCACATTCTTCATATCCCTGAATTCGATCTTGTCCTTAATGGTCCTCAGCCAGGCTATATGACTGTACAGGCCATCCACACTCAATCCAACCAACTGGGTATTGAGGCGGGTGAATTCGGGTTCCATTTTTGCAAAGGTCATGAACTCCGAAGTGCAAACCGGGGTAAAATCGGCAGGGTGACTGAAGAGCACGATCCATTTTCCCTTATAATCATCCGGGAATTTTATATTTCCCTGTGTGGTAACGGCTTCAAAGCGGGGAGCCGGGTCGCCGATACGGGGCATCGACGGCTGGATGGTTTTTTCATCAGTTTGTAACATGATACTATATTTTAAAGGTTATCGCGATCAGGTTTTCCAATCTTTCACCACCCGGCAATTTAGATGCTGTTATTGCCACTTCCAATGAGTGCGGTCACCGCTTGAAATGATAGTGGTCAAACCAGCGTTGTGGAGGTAAGCGGGGTTGAACGGAAAACCTGTAACGGTGTCCAATCCGGGCGGGCGGGAAGCCGTTTATTTCAGTGTACCGGAGCGGGGAACCCTGACCGAAAGTAACAGGAATAGCAGCAGCCAGACCATTGCCAGCAGCCAGGTACTTCCGTGATGCCGTGCGAGCGGGGTGACCGTTACCAGTGAATGCGTCGACTCAAAAGCGATATTAGCTCCCCAGTGTATGCCGAAAGCCAGCCATAGCGACTTTGTTTTCCAAACGGTAGTGGCCAGAACAAGTCCCATCAGGAAAAGATAAACCAGCACCGAGGGATCATCCTGCAATCGCCAGATATGATTGAGTACATATACCAGGGACGATACCAACACCCAGACCATGGGTTTCATTTTGGAGCACAGGTGCCCGTACAGGTATCCCCGGGTCAATATATCTTCCGCGACGGAAGGAATGGCGGTCATCAGTAACAACATTGGCAGTTGCCTGATGATCACATCGGCTGCCGCTATGCCTGAAAATTTATCATAACCCGATAGGACCGAGATAAAAACGGAAAGGCCAAAGAAAAGTATACCGGTGAGCAAACCCTTCAGCAATTGTTGCCACCAACCCGGCCGGAGTCCGAGTCCATATCCATCCAGTCCCTTCCAGCCTTGAAACCGGGCCAGGAAATATGCCACCAGCAGAAACCCGGTCTTAAAAACCGCCATGATCCAGAAAGCCGAAAAGAATTCCGGGAAATGATAGACAATGAATAAGAGAAGAAAACCGGGGATAAAGGGTATGATGCTTTTTTTCATCAGGCCGAAAGTATTGAAGCCGTGAAGGTAAATAACAGGAAATTTCTTTACAAAATGAATGCGGCAGGTTTCATCCTGATAAAACCTGCAAATAAAAAACCCGGGGGCTACCCGGGTTTCAAATTTTTACTTTTGTCCTTTGACCTTACCCGCAGGCTCAGGCACTTCATTCCTGAACACCACTGAATTACCAAAAACATCCACCAGCACCGGTTTGGTTTTATCAATATCACCGGCGAGGATACGCTTGCTCAACTGGTTCACGATCTCCTTTTGGATCAGCCTTTTCAGCGGCCTTGCCCCAAACTGCGGATCAAATCCCTGTTCGGCCAGGTATTCCAGCGCATACTCCCCAAATTCAAGCTGGATCCCGCTTTCCGCAACCAGCTTCTTCAGCCCGTTCAATTGTATCCGCACGATACCGGCGATCTCTTTTTTCAGTAACGGCTGGAACATGATGATCTCATCCACCCGGTTCAGGAACTCGGGCCGTATAGTCTGCCGCAACAGGTTCATCACTTCCACTTTTGCTTTTTCGGCCGCTGTTTCAATATCTTTTTCCTTAATATTCTCAAACGCATCCATGATCAGGTGACTACCGATATTGCTGGTCATGATGATGATCGTGTTCTTAAAATTAACCACCCTTCCCTTGTTATCGGTCAGGCGGCCGTCGTCCAGCACCTGCAGCAAAACGTTCCATACATCGGGATGGGCTTTCTCGATCTCGTCGAGCAATACCACGCTATAAGGCTTGCGGCGTACGGCTTCGGTAAGTTGCCCGCCTTCATCATACCCCACATAACCCGGGGGCGCTCCTACAAGACGGCTCACCGTATGTTTCTCCTGGTACTCACTCATATCGATCCTCGTCATCATGCTTTCATCATCGAACAAATATTCTGCAAGGGCCTTTGCCAGTTCCGTCTTTCCCACCCCGGTGGTACCCAGGAAAATAAAAGAACCGATGGGTTTCTTCGGATCCTGCAGACCAGCCCGGCTCCTGCGGATCGCATCGGCAACAGCGGTGATAGCTTCGTCCTGGCCCACCACCCTTTCATGCAAATGCTCCTCGAGATGCAATAATTTTTCCCGGTCGCTTTGCAGCATTTTCTGAACGGGGATGCCGGTTGACTTGGCAATGCTTTCTGCAATGTCCTCTGCATCCACTTCCTCTTTCAACAGTCTTTTTTCGGAGCTGTTGGCAAGTTGCTCGCTCAATTCGCTCACTATCTTTTCCTGTTCCTGGATCTTTCCGTAGCGTATCTCGGCCACTTTTCCGTAATCACCTTCCCTTTCCAGGCGTTCGGCCTGTTGTTTCAGTTCCTCGATCCTCGCCTTTGCCTCCTGTACTTTCTCCACCACTTCCTTCTCCTCCTTCCATTTTGCTTTATAGGTATCTCTTTGTACAGAGAGATTCGCGATCTCGGTGTTCAGTTCTTTCAGTTTCACTTCATCATTCTCCCGCTTAATGGCTTCTCTTTCGATCTCCAGTTGCCGGATCTGTCTTTCCAGTGTATCCAGTTCCTCGGGCATGCTGTTCATCTCCAGCCGGAGTTTGGCGGCGCTCTCATCTATCAGGTCGATCGCCTTGTCGGGCAGGAAACGATCGGTGATATACCGGCTCGATAATTCCACCGCGGCGATGATCGCTTCGTCCTTGATCCGCACATGGTGGTGC
>CAZEZE010000086.1:0-9296 GCA_964516445.1 uncultured Chitinophaga sp.
TCAGCGCCACCATGCCGCCGGAGATCCGCCAGGTGAGCAAGCGGTATATGGAGAAACCCTTCGAGATCACCATCGGAAAGACCAATGCCGGCGCTGCCAATATTGATCACCAGTATTATGCCACACAGCATCACAACCGCTACGAGGTGCTGAAACGGATCATCGATTTCAATCCCGGAATCTACGGGATCGTGTTTGCCCGTACCAAGGCCGACACACAGGATATTGCCGAACGACTCACGAGGGAAGGATATGATATTGACGCCATACACGGTGACCTTACACAGCAGCAGCGCGATAAAGTGATGGGTTTATTCAGGGACAGGAGCATTCAGTTGCTGATCGCCACGGATGTGGCGGCAAGAGGGATCGATGTAACGGGGATCACGCATGTGATCAATTATGAACTCCCGGATGATGTGGAAGTGTATACCCACCGGAGCGGAAGAACCGGGCGGGCCGGCAAGAGCGGTATTTCCGTTTCTATTGTAACGCCTAAAGAAACCTACCGGCTCCGCCAGATCGAAAAGATCCTGAATGCGAGAGTGCATAAAATGGATATCCCTTCCGGCAAGGATGTATGCCGGAAGCAATTCTTTCACTTTATTGATAAGATGCTCCAGGCAGATATCAGCCACGGGCAGTATGAGACCTACCTGCCGTTATTGAGGGAAAAATTCGAGCATATTGAAAAGGAAGAGATCCTGCAGCGGGTTGCCGCCCTGGAGTTTGACCGGTTCCTGAAATATTATGAGAATGCAGCCGATCTGAACATGCGGGGTGATGACAGAAGGACCGGGGACAGGAGAATTGAAAGGACAGAGCGGCCCGCAAGAGAAAGGGAAAGAAGTTTTGGCGGGGGCGGAAGTTACCAACGGCTGTTTGTTAACCTGGGTACAAAGGATGGCTTCTATAAAGCCAGTTTCCTGCAATTCATACTCGACCTGAGCGACCTGAAAAAAGATGTCCTGGGAAAGATCGATATGAAAGAGATGAATAGCTGGGTGGAAGTGGAAACAGGGGCCGCGAAGAAAATGATAAAATCGATCGACGGTAAGAATTATCGCGGACGGAAGATCAGGATGAATGACGCCGAATCGGGCGGAAAGAGAAAATAATTGGAACGGTTGTTGGAATTAACAACAGCAGAAACTAAATTTGTTTTATGATGATCAGCAAGACATACCGGAGCGCTTTTTATTATTACTTCTTTTTTGAAAAGAAGCCGGGGTGCTTTTGTTGAAACAAATTTAAAAACAACTAAAGATCAGCATGAGTCCCCCGGCATCTCCGGGGGACTTTTTTTGTGATGAGCAAAACAATCTCCATACAGGGATATGAAGGCAGTTTCCACCAGGTGGCGGCGCAGTATTTCTTCGGGAAAGACGTTGCCGTCGTTCCCTGCGCCACATTCAGGGAAGTGGTAAAGACCGCGTCCGGCAAAAAAGGAACGGATGCTGCTGTGATGGCGATTGAGAATTCCATTGCGGGTAGCATACTTCCCAATTATAACCTGCTGCATCGTTCGGGGCTGAAGATCACAGGGGAGATCTATCTGCAGATCCGGCAACACCTGCTGGTAAACCCGGGCGTTCAACTCGAAGACATACGGGAAGTGCACTCGCATACCATGGCACTGCAGCAATGCTTTGATTTCCTGGATCAATATAAATGGAAACTGGTGGAAACCGAAGATACCGCTTTGAGCGCCAGGCAGGTTCACCGCCACCAAAGCAGGCATATTGCAGCGATCGCGGGTAAACTGGCTGCAGGGTTATACCAGTTAAAAGTAATTGCCCCGGATATACAGACATTAAAGGATAATTACACCCGTTTCCTTGTGCTGCAGCGTGCGGAAATGGCCGGCACCACCGTTAATGCGGACAAGGCTTCGGTACGGTTTCACACCAATCATACAAGAGGCAGCCTGGCAAAAGTGCTGACGGTGATCGCGGCGGGGGGGATCAACCTGAGTAAACTGCAGAGCATGCCCCTTCCGGGCACTGCTTTCCAGTACAGTTTTCACGCCGATCTGGAATTCGGTTCGGCACAACAGTTCTGGGAAGTGATCGAAGCCATCCGCCCGCTTACTGAGGAACTTCATATTTACGGCATATATAAAAAAGGGATATGGAAATAGCCAAGCGACTGAAAGGGACCGGTGAGTATTATTTCTCCCGAAAACTGAGAGAGATCGATGAACTCAATAAAGCCGGGAAGAATATTATCAACCTGGGAATCGGGAGTCCCGACTTCCCGCCGCATCCTGAAGTGATAAAGGTGCTGCAGCATGAAAGTGCCCGGAATACAGTGCACGGTTACCAGTCCTACAAAGGTTCCCCGGTTCTGAGAAAATCGATCAGCGACTGGTACCGCAAGTGGTACGGGGTTGAACTCAATGCCGATACGGATATATTGCCGCTGATAGGGAGCAAGGAAGGTATCCTGCATATCTGCATGACCTTCCTGAACAAGGGCGATGAGGTACTGGTTCCCGACCCCGGATATCCCACTTACAGCAGCGCGGTAAAACTGGCCGGCGGGAAATGCCTGGAATACAGGTTGCGGGAGAAAAACAATTATGAGCCTGACCTGGAAAAAATCGAAAGGGCGGGAGTGAAAAAGGTGAAACTGATGTTTGTAAATTATCCGCAGATGCCAACGGGACAACTGCCGTCGGAAAATTTGTTTGAAGGCCTGGTCGCTTTCGCAAAAAAGCACGGGATACTGATCGTGCATGACAATCCCTATAGTTTTATGCTGCCCGGTTGGTCAGGCGGGAAATACCCCTTAAGCTTATTACGTGTGAAGGGGGCGATAGATTGTGTGATCGAACTGAATTCACTGAGCAAGAGTCATAATATGGCGGGTTGGAGGGTTGGCATGTTATGCGGGGCCCCGGAAAGAATCGATGCGGTGCTCCGGTTCAAAAGTAATATGGACAGCGGCATGTTCCTGCCAGTACAACTGGCCGCGGCAAAGGCCCTTTCGCTGGGAAGGGAGTGGTATGATGAAGTGAATGACGTGTACCGGGAAAGAAGGGAAATGGTATTTGAATTATTATCGCTGCTGGGTTGTTCCTTTTCGCGGGAGCAGGCGGGTTTGTTTGTATGGGCAGGGATACCCGGTAAATACAGGAACGGATTTGATGCCAGTGATGACATTCTCGAGAGGGCGGCCGTATTCATCACACCAGGCGGGGTATTTGGCAGGTCCGGAAAAAAATATATCCGTGTGAGTTTATGCAGCCCGGTTCAAAAACTGGAGGAAGCCATTCAACGGATCAAAAACATTTTATAATGGAAAGAAAAAAAATTGCGATCGTCGGAGTTGGCCTGATCGGTGGTTCACTGGCCCTTCAATTGCATGAAAAAAAAATTGCATCCCGGCTTATCGGTGTTGAAACGAGTCCCGCACATGCTGATAAGGCGCTGGAATTGGAACTGGTGGATGAGATCCTCTCGCTGGAGGATGCCATCCGGGTATCCGATGTCATCGTATTGGCGGTACCCGTAAATGAATTGGTTTCATTACTGCCCCGCATTCTGGACCAGGTTGATGATCAGATCGTGCTGGATTTGGGTTCCACCAAATCACCGCCGGTGGAAATAGTTAAGGGACATTCCCGAAGAGGGCGTTATGTGGCCACGCACCCGATGTGGGGAACCGAATACAGCGGACCGTGCGCAGCGGTAAGAGGGGCGTTTGAAAACAAGGCGGTCATTGTCTGCAATCCCGGGGAAAGCGACCCGGACGCACTGGAATGGGTGAAACAGATGTACCAAAAGATCGGGATGCATTTACTGGAGATGGAAGCGGGAGCTCATGATCTCCATGCGGCATATGTCAGTCATATTTCACATATCACTTCCTTTGCACTGGCCAATACGGTACTGGAGAAAGAGAAAGAAGAAAATGCCATATTTGAGCTGGCTTCAGCCGGTTTTGAAAGTACGGTACGGCTGGCCAAGAGCAACCCGGCGATGTGGGTACCGATCTTTATGCAGAACCGGGAGAATGTGCTGGATGTCTTAAAGGAACATATCGCCCAGTTATCGAGATTCAGGGAAAGCCTGGAGAAAGAAGACAGCGATTATCTTTTACGGCTGATCGAAAATGCCAATAAGATCAAACGGATCATTCAATGATTTCCTTTCGAAAGAACAGGGACAAACTGCTGGGTGTTGCCGCGGTCATCACATTCCTGATCGGTAGTGCCAATGCGCTGGAATATTTCCTGGCGGGCAGACATTACCTTTTCACAAGGGAGGGTGTTGTTGAAAGTGTTTTGCATGAAAGGTACGAGAACCGGAGGGGAATTCTTTATACCAGGACAACGATTCGGCTCAGGGATATCCCGGGTACCTTTTACCTGTCCGACCCTGCTGATGAAGGAGGATATATTGAAGTAACCGAAGGGGATCTGATCACCGTATATGCCAGGAAGTGGTACCAGTTCCTTTATAATTATGATGGCCGGGATAATCTTTACTACGCGGAGAAAGACGGGCGGTTGTTGTATAACAATATGGGCCAGTGGAAGGCGGCCGCCTTTACATATATGTGTATCTATGGTGGTTGTTCACTTTTCCTGCTGGTCATGTACCTTGACCAGGCCAGGAATATTTCGATCAGTAACTGGTTTCAAAAACGGTTCCCTGATAAACAAAAGAACCGGCAGGTATAAATAAATTAAATTTGCGGGATGCAGCTAACGGAACAGGAAACTAAGGAAACTGTGCAGGCGGTTTGGAACAAGCGCCCGCTGATCATCAGCGGGCCCTGCAGTGCGGAAACGGAAGAACAGGTGCTGGCAACGGCGCAGCGGCTGGCGGCAACCGGGATGGTGGATATGCTCCGGGCGGGTATCTGGAAGCCACGCACCAAACCGGGTATGTTCGAAGGTGTGGGTGTGAAGGGTCTGCCCTGGTTGCAGGAGGCCAAAAAAATGACGGGTCTGCCGGTGACGGTTGAAGTGGCGACCGCTAAACAGGTGGAAGAAGCGCTTCGTTTTGCTGTGGATGTATTATGGATCGGTGCCCGCACAACGGTTAATCCCTTCAGCGTTCAGGAACTGGCGGATGCCTTGCGGGGAACGGATGTACCGGTGCTGATCAAGAACCCGATCAACCCCGACCTGGAGCTCTGGAGCGGAGCAGTGGAACGGGTGGCAAGGGCGGGGGTGAAACAGATCGGTCTGATCCATCGCGGTTTCAGTTCCTATGGAAATACCGAATACCGGAATGCGCCGATGTGGCACCTTGCCATTGAGATGAAACTGAAACATCCGGGAATGCTGTTCATTAATGATCCCTCGCATATCTGCGGTCGACGGGATATTCTCCTCGACACCATGCAAAGAGCGATCGACCTGGATTATGACGGGCTGATGATCGAAAGTCATATCGATCCCGACAATGCCTGGAGCGATGCGAAGCAGCAGGTGACACCCGAAGTGCTGGCGGAAATGCTGCACCGTATCACGTGGCGGAAAGAGGATGTGAATTCAGAAGCATACCATGCGGCCCTGGAAAAGCTCCGGCAGCAGATCAACCAGTTGGATGATGAACTGATGCAGATACTGGGACGGCGGATGAAAGTGGCAGAACAGATCGGTAATTACAAAAGAGAGAACAATATCACCATCCTGCAAACGAGCCGCTGGAACGAGATCATCGAAAGAGCCGTTATGACAGGAGAAAAGCTGGGTCTCAGCAAGGAATTCATCACGCGGTATTTTGACGCAGTGCATATGGAAAGCATCAACCATCAGAAAAAGATACTGGATCGTGAGTCGTGAGTTAAGAGGTAATCGCTGTTTTAAAGAAAATTCTATTCACCGGAAATGAAGAATACCCGTTTTAAATTTTCCTCGTCTGACACTACGCTTTACCCGGCCGTTGGTTTGGCACACTTGAAAAGAATAACATCACCGGCAGCAACGATTCTCGTTACAGATGAGAATGTGTACAATGCGCATCTGAAACGATTCCAGGGGTGGAATACCATAGTTCTAAAGCCGGGAGAAGAGTATAAAGTGCAGGCTACGGTGGATGCAGTGATCGGTAAGCTGATCGAAATGAAAGCCGGTCGCTCCACAACACTTGTGGGTGTAGGCGGTGGTGTTATTTCTGATATCACCGGGTATGTCGCAGCAGTCTATATGCGTGGATTGCGCTTCGGATTCATACCAACATCTTTATTAGGATTGGTGGATGCTTCGATCGGGGGTAAGAACGGGATCGATGTCGGACCGTATAAAAATATGGTGGGGACGATACGCCAGCCCTCCTTTATCCTGCATGACATGGTTTTTTTGAATTCACTTCCGGAGAAGGAATGGGTGAACGGGTTTGCCGAGATCATTAAACATGCCTGTATAAAAGATCCGGCCATGTTTGCAGAACTGGAATGCAGTTCGTTGAAAACCTACAGGGGGCGGCGAACAAAGATTTGTGAACTGGTACAGCGCAATGCCTTGCTCAAAATAAAAGTTGTTCAGAAAGATGAATTTGAAAAAGGGGAGCGGAGGCTCTTAAATTTCGGACATACGCTGGGACATGCGCTGGAAACACAGTATGAACTCTCGCACGGGCAGGCTATTGCCCTTGGCATGACAGCTGCCTGTCATATCTCAGCACTACGAACCGGGTTCAGGCAAACGGAGCGGGTGGTGAACCTGTTGGAAAAATATCATCTTCCCGCTTATGCCGGTTTTGACAAACAAAAAGTGTTTGATGTGCTGAGAATGGACAAGAAGCGGGAAAGAAAGGAAATGAATTATGTGCTGCTGGAGCGGATCGGCAGAGCCGTAGTACAACCCATTCCGCTGAAACAACTGGAAAAGATCATTCAAGACCTTTAAGTGAAAGTTACCCTGCATCCATCCCGGTTAAAAGGATCTGTACAGGCCCCTGCTTCAAAGAGCTCGATGCAGCGGGCTTGCGCCGCAGCATTGGTAAAACCGGGTCATACCCTGATACGGAATCCCGGGCATTCCAATGATGAAAAAGCTGCCGTACAGATTGTGACGGACCTGGGGGCTGTTGTGGTGGAATACCTTGCGGATGGTGACCTGGTGATCGTCAGTGATGGGGTGAAAAATAAGAAGACCTCCATTGATTGCGGTGAGAGTGGATTAAGCATGCGCATGTTCACACCCCTCGCGGCTTTGAACAGCATGGAAACCACCATCAACGGTTCCGGCAGCCTTGCGGCAAGACCCATGGATCTTTTTGACCAATTGCTTCCTTCATTAGGAGTGAAAATAAAAAGCAGGGATGGCAGGTTGCCGTTAACGATAAAGGGACCTCTTCAGCCCCGTAATATTGAAGTGGATGGTTCCCTGAGTTCACAATTTTTAACGGGACTGCTGCTGGCTTTTGCCGCTGCTGATGCAAGGGATGTTACCATTAAAGTGAATAATCTTACAAGCCGGCCATATATTGACCTGACCCTTTCTGTTATGAAAGAGTTTTGTATGAAAGTGCCGGAGAACAGGGACTACAGGGAATTTTATTTTAGGAAAGAACCTCATTTTTATCCTTTTACTTACCAGGAATATACAGTCGAGCGTGATTGGAGCGGGGCGGCGTTCCTCCTTGTGGCAGGAGCTATTGCGGGACCCATTACTGTCAGGGGACTTGATCTTACATCGACGCAGGCAGACAAAGCAATTGTGGAGGCGATGATGGCCGCCAATGCGGGTATTGCAGTGGAGACCAAGGGAATTCAGGTCCACCCGGTAAAAATGAACGGCTTCCGTTTTGATGCAACCCATTGCCCGGACCTGTTTCCTCCGCTTGTGGCGCTTGCAGCTTATTGCCAGGGGGAATCAAGGATCAAAGGAATAAGCCGCCTGGCCCATAAGGAGAGTAACAGGGCCCTGACGCTGCAGGAAGAATTCGGAAAAATGGGAGTGAAAATCGAACTGCAGAATGATATCATGCTGGTGCGTGGCGGCGACCCGGTTGCCGGTGCCAACGTTCATTCAAGACAGGACCACCGGATTGCAATGGCCTGCGCCGTAGCGGCGTTAAATGCCACTTCTGAGACCATTATCGAAGCAGCCGAGGCCGTGAATAAATCCTATCCTGATTTTTACCGTGATTTGAAAAGCATCGGCGCTGATGTATCTTTACCTTTTGACAGCTTCACCCATTAACCGATCATCTTGAATTTATTCGGACGACTTTTCCGCGTTTCCATTTTTGGCGAATCACATGGCGCCTGTGTGGGTATTACACTGGATGGTTGTCCGGCAGGATTATCCCTTTCAGCAGCAGACCTTGCACCCGACCTGGAGAGAAGAAAAGGAGGCAAACAGAAAGGCACCACTCCGCGGCAGGAGGATGATATTCCGCTTATCATGAGCGGTGTCTTCGAAGGAAAGACAACGGGATTCCCGATCACTATATTATTTGAGAATAAGAACATTCGCAGTGAAGATTATACTAAACAACGGAGCGTTCCGCGTCCGGGTCATGCCGACTGGGTGGCCCACCAGAAATTCGGAGGTTACGAGGATTACAGGGGGGGCGGGCATTTCAGCGCAAGGCTTACAGCGGGACTGGTAGCGGCGGGGGCGATCGCGAAGAAATTAATGAATAACATCAGCATTCACGCGGAAGTTATTGAGATCGCCGGTGAAAAGGATACGGAGAAGGGATTGCAGAAAGCGATTGATGCAAAGGATTCAGTGGGGGGAATTGTAGAGTGCCGGGTAAACGGATTGCCGGCTGGTTTGGGGGAGCCGTATTTTGATTCACTGGAATCCATACTGACCCATATCTTATTTGCGATACCAGCTGTTCGTGGCGTTGAATTTGGGACCGGCTTTGCTGCAGCGCGAATGTTTGGCAGCGAACACAATGATGCCATTGAGGATATGGGAGGAAAAACGAGGACCAATCATGCCGGTGGTATCGTGGGCGGTATCAGCAACGGGAATGAACTGGCTTTCCGGCTGGCGATCAAACCCGCTTCATCTACACCCAGGGAACAGAACAGCCTGAACTGGGACACGGGAAAGACCGAGGATTTTTCTATAAAGGGCCGTCATGACCTATGTGTGGCCCTGCGCGCGCCGGTGATCGTGGAAGCGGTGACCGCGATCGTGCTGGCCGATTTCATGCTGCTGGAACAAAAAATCAAAAAAGTTTTGTAATGCCTGTAATTTATCATGTAACAACAGCCGCAGTCTGGGAAGAAGCCAAGGCAAAAGGATTCTATGAACATCCTTCGCTGAAAGAAGAGGGATTCATCCATTGTTCACAGGATCACCAGGTGGCCGGTGT
>CAZEZE010000087.1:0-9229 GCA_964516445.1 uncultured Chitinophaga sp.
TTTTTTTCGAACACGTCTTCGAGGAATGTAAATTCAGGAAATGGGTTCAGCGTATTTCCTGCAAACAAGTAAGTTTTGAATTACTTTACTAAAGTAAATGATGCCGTTTTCGTGTCATGGCTGTTTCCGCCAATGAAAAGTTTAAAATCACCGGGCTCATAAATAAACCGGAGTCGATCATCATAAAAACGAAGCTGGTCTGCACTAATCGAAAACCGAACTTGCACGGACTCTCCTTTTTTAAGGAATATCTTTTGAAACCCCTTCAGTTCCCTGACTGGCCGCACTACAGAACCCACCATATCCCTGATGTATAATTGTACAACTTCTTCCCCGTCATAGGCTCCCGTATTGGAAATAGTAACGGAGGCAGTGAATTTCCCACCGGGGTGGAACTGATTTTTATCCAACCGTATTTCGCTGTAAGTGAAACTTGTATAACTTAACCCATAACCAAAAGGAAATTGGGGATCATTGGGCAGATCGATGTACGCTGAAACATAATTGCGGTCACTGTCACTTTTGGCCGGGCGCCCGGTAGAATAATAATTATAATAGATTGGGATCTGTCCCTCCGTCCTGGGAAAAGTCATGGGCAGTTTCGCGGAAGGGTTACGATCTCCGAATAAAACATCAGCTATAGCATTACCTGCTTCCGTACCCAGCCACCAGGTATAAAGTATAGACGATACCTGGTCAGCCACCCGGTTAAAGATCAGTGGCCTCCCTGCATTGATCAATACCACAACTGGTTTCCCGGTTGCCTGTACCGCTGTCACCAGTTCTTCCTGCACCCCGGGAAGCCGGATACTGCTCCGGCTTTTGGCTTCACCACTCATGTCCCTGGCTTCCCCGATACTCATGATGACCAGGTCGGCTTTCCCTGCCGTCTCCACGGCTTCTGCAAAACCTGCCCTTGAGGTGTCGTTAATAGCACAACCTTTCGCATACACTAAGTTTGTTTCATTACCAGCTCTTCTTTGAATCCCCTCCCACTGAGTCACAATGGTGGCTGAATCATCCGGCCATTCCATGCTCCAGAAACCCAGGTTATCTCTCACCGCCTTTATAAAGGGCCCGATCAGCGCAATGGTCTTGTACCGGTTATTAACTGGTAACACCTGGTTCTGATTTTTCAGGAGTACAATGCTTTTCCCGGCCATCTCCCTTGCAGCCAACCTGTGGGAAGGATCATTCAGTACAGCCTGTTCCCTTTTCTTATCACAAAATCTGAATGGATCATCAAAAAGTCCCATTTCAAATTTCTTTCTTATTACCCTTCGCACCGCGTCATCCACCACTTGCATTTTCAGTTTTCCTTCCCTTACGAGTTTTGCCAGGTAATCCCGGTAACTGCGGCTTTCCATATCCATATCACTGCCGGCGTTCATGGCCAAAAACGCTGCATCATAATTAGTTTTCGCATAACCATGATTAATCATTTCTCCGATACTGCCCCAGTCGCTCACTACGAAACCCCTGAACTTCCATTGTCCTTTTAAAATATCCCGTTGCAGGTATTTGTTCCCGGTAGCCGGTACACCATTCAGGTCATTAAAGGAATTCATCAGCGTAGCCGCCCCGGCATCCACGGCCGCTTTGAAAGGCGGCAGGTAGGTTTCATGCAACTGGCGCAAACTCATGTCCACGCTGTTATAATCCCTTCCGCCAACAGCGGCGCCATAAGCCGCAAAGTGTTTGGCACAGGCCATTACAGCATCGGTATTTCCCAAACCCTTTCCCTGAAAACCCCTGACCCTTGACGATGCGATCAGCGAACCCAGGAAAGGATCCTCCCCCGCCCCTTCCATCACCCTGCCCCAGCGCGGATCCCGGCTGATGTCCACCATCGGTGCAAAGGTCCAGTGTACGCCCGATGCCGCAGCTTCCTTTGCAGCTATTCTTGCAGTAAGACGTATCAGTGCGGTATCCCAAGTGGCCGCCTCCGCCAACGGTATGGGGAATGTTGTTTTGAAACCATGGATCACATCCTGGCCAAACAACAATGGGATTCTTAATCTCGACTGCATAGCCAATTCCTGCAATTCCCGTGTATGTTCCACCCCGATCACATTCAGCATGGAACCCACTTGCCCTTTCCTGATCTGCTCTTGTTTGTCACCTTCTTTCGTTATAGGTCCTGTATGCGCCCAATCTCCGTTGTACTGGTTCAATTGCCCGACTTTTTCCTCCAGTGTCATTAATCGCAGGACTGAATCCACTTGCTGGTCAATTGTTTTCTGTGCCCCGCTTATAAACGGCACGAACAGGTAAAACCATAACAGTAAAAGATATTTTATTTTCATCCGGTTCGTTTACTTTAAAGCAACCTGAGATTGGTTTCCTTAAGATCACGGCTGTTACCGCCGATGAATATTTTAAAATCACCCGGTTCGGCCACAAATTTCAGGTCGCCATTGTAGAATTTCAGATCGTTTACCGAAAGGGTAAAAGAAACCGTTTTACTTTCCCCGGGTTTCAATATTATCTTCTGAAATCCTTTCAATTCTTTTACTGGCCGGGTCACGCTGCCAACCAAATCCCTTATATACAACTGCACCACTTCCTTACCTTCCCTTTTCCCGGTATTGGTAACGGTTATATTTGCTGTGACAGATCCGCCCTGTTTCATGGTTCCGGCACTAAGGCTTATTTCGCTGTAGGTAAAAGAGGTATAACTCAGCCCGAAACCAAAAGGATACAAAGGATCATTGGACACATCCAGGTAATTAGACCTGAATTTCTCAAACCACTTGCCCGCCGGCAAAGGACGACCAGTATTCTTATGAGCATAATAAATCGGCACCTGTCCTACATTTTGAGGGAATGTTGTAGTCAACTTACCGGAAGGATTCACCTCCCCGAACAACACATCCGCGATGGCGTTGCCGGCTTCTGTGCCGCCGAACCATACATTCAGTATTGCCGGTACATTCGCCTGCTCCCAGGTTAGCGTCAGGGGTCTTCCTGTAAACAATACCAGCACCACCGGCTTACCGGTTTTCAGCAGGGCTGCCAGTAATTCTTTTTGCGTTTGCGGAATATCGAGGCTGGTTCGACTGGAACTTTCACCACTCATTTCGGATGATTCACCCAGTGCAGCCACTATCACGTCAGACCGGGAAGCGACCGACAAGGCTTCGCTCAATAGGTCGGCAGCCGAACGATCATCCCTTCCCAGTGAACGGCCAAACATGGTTGCTCTTTTTTCATAATTACTGTCCGCGTCAAGGTTGGACCCTTTCGCATAAAGTATCTTTGCCTTTTCACCCACAGCATTTTGCAGCCCTTCACGCACAGTTACAGCGGTCTTCAGGTCGGTTGATACGCTCCATGTACCGGGCATATTTTCCCTGGTATCCGCCAACGGACCGATCAGGGCGATGGTACCGGCTTTTTTTATGGGGAGTAATTCATTTTCATTTTTCAGCAAAACAAAACTTTCGCCGGCGATCTCTCTTGCCCTCTTCCTGCTGGCCGCTGTGAAAACATCCGTTTTACTTCTCTCCGGGTTGCAATACCGGTAGGGATCCTCAAACAATCCCAGCTTGTATTTTGCTTCCAGGATCAGCCGGCAGGCGTCATCTATTTCTTTCAGGGTGACCTTTTTTTCCTGCAGTGATTTTTTTAGCGTGGTCAGGAAACCTTCCCCCACCATATCCATGTGGATGCCGGCTTTCATTGCCAGTGCGGAAGCTTGCTGCAGGTCACCCATGCCGTGATCGATCATTTCATTGATACCGGTATAATCGGTCACCACGAAACCCTTATAGCCCCATTGCTTCCTTAAAATTTCTGTCATCAGGTACCTGCTCCCGGTTGCAGGTATACCATCCACTTCGTTGAACGATGCCATCACGCTTCCCGCTCCGGCATCCACAGCTGCCTTATAAGGTGGTAAATACTCATTAAACATCCTCAAGCGGCTCATATCCGTAGTATTGTAATCGCGCCCGGCTTCCGCTGCACCGTACAGGGCATAATGTTTTACACAGGCCATAATGGTATTGTCCTTTTTCAGGTCATTGCCCTGGTAGCCTTTTACCATTGCCTTCGCGATGGCTGAACCCAGGTAAGGATCCTCGCCGCTTCCCTCTGCGATCCTCCCCCAGCGGGGATCCCGGGCAATATCCACCATCGGGCTGAAGGTCCAGCAGATACCTTCTGCGCTGGCCTCAATGGCGGCGATCCTCGCGCTTTGTTCGATGGCTGCCATATCCCATGTGCAGGAGAGCGCCAGCGGGATCGGGAAAGTGGTCTGGTATCCATGGATCACATCCATCCCGAAGAGCAGGGGAATCCTTAATCTTGATTCTTCCACGGCTACACGTTGTACGTCCCTGATCTTGTCAACTCCTTTTATATTGAATAAGCCTCCAACATTTCCTTCCCTGATCTTTTTGGCGATATCGGAGCTCTGCGCCTGGCCGGTCACGATATCACCCGCGCCCGGCAGGTTGAGCTGCCCGATCTTTTCATCCAGGGTCATTCTTTTCATCAATGCATCAATATAAACCTTCATCTTCAGGTTTTCCCCGGTCTGTGCGTTGATGTCAAGCGCCAAAAGCAACAGTAAAGTCAGTATCAGCCGTTGTAGTCCTTTCATTGTATCCTATTTTATTTCAGTAAATGTGGTTCAATAATCTTTTGCCAGATGGCATAGCCCTGCCTGTTCATATGCAGGCTGTCGGATAAGAATATCCCACCTATCGGCGTACCGTCGGTGTTCAGCATCTTCGAATAAACATCAATGAACACAGTGTTCTTTTTCTTACGCAAAAAATTCTTTACCAGCTGGTTTCCTTCGTTAATCTTTACCATCAGGTGCCGGCGGCTGGGGCTTGGTTTCATGGATACGTAAGCTACTGGCACCCCGGGTTGTACTTTCCGGATCATGCTGAACAATTGACGGAACCGTTCAAATACCATCCTGCCCGTTACCGTATCTGAAGCAGCAAGGTCATTCTCCCCGCAGTAAATAACTATTTGACGGGCCTTGTAAGGATAAATTACATCCGGTGCATACTTTATCAGATCCGTCAGGCAAGAACCGCCGAAAGCCCTGTTGATAACTGTAACTGCAGGGAAGTCATGCTGCATATTCTTCCAAAGTGTAAAAGATGAACTACCGGTGAAAAGAATTTTCCCTGTTCCCGGGAATGCAAGGCTGTCTGCCTGTTTGAAGGCGATGATTTCATTTTGAAACGGAGCTTGTGCATGCAATATCAGGGATCCGGATAAGATCAGCAGCATTAAGGCAACTATGTGCTTTCTCAAATTTCCTAATATCCTATGAAACATTTGACTTAATTAACTTTTTGACTCATTTTTGTTTTTCAACAGATGCCGGTTTTGCTGCATTGCCAATTGCAAATTGCCTATTGCCTATTGTTTATTTGACCTCGATAACTTTGGTTCTTCCCGACACCCCGTTCTCATTCACCGCTTCAATACTGTAGTAATATGTTTTCATCAGGTCCATTCCCTTGTAATAATACTCATTGGCGTCATGCACCATGATGCAGTTATACAGTTTATCCGGATCCGTTCCGAAATAGATATTATAGGCATACGCATTGCTGACCGGTCTCCATTTGATCCAGGCGCTGCGCTTATCTTTCTCCGTCCGCAGTACAAAGAATGTTTTTACCATCTCCGGTTTGGCGCCGTTCGCATTGCCGAAGACCCGCAAACCACTTACAGCAAATTTCCCGGTGGGCATTTGAATATTCTCCAGCTTGATGAACCTGGCCTGAACAGGCTTCTCCAGTTCCACATAATCATGCGGAACATCCGTTTTATTGGTACTCTTGTCAACCAATAGCTGCCATTTTTTCCCGTCGCCGGAATAATAAAGCTTATACTGGTGGAACTGGCCATTCCATTTCCCGAGGCGATTCTCCTCCACGTCCTGGTCGGCATAGTTGATCTGTACCGCATTGACAGTTGAAAGATTTCCAAGGTCAGTCTGGATCCACTCCCCTTTATTCGCGGTCGCGGCACTCCAGTAGGTCTTGATGCTTTCATCCACGGCATGATTCGAACTGTAATTCCCCAGCGTGGAAGATACCTGCACCGGTTTTTTATAGTTCAGCAGCATCCAGCCCGTGAACCTGCTTTTCAAATGATCCGCCGCTCCGTTGGGCAACCAGGTGGGATAATCACCAAAGGCCGCATCCATGTACATTATCCCGTCCTTATCAAAACCAGCCGGCCAGATCCCAATCCTTCTTTCAAAAGTATTTTTTACGTTGATCCCCAGTGTGGAGGTATGCCAGTAATTGTTCCCGTTATCGCGAAAAGTACTGCCGTGTCCCGGCCCGCGGATAAACCCACCCGGTTTAAAGCTGAATGGATCGGATTGCGACTGGAACGGTCCCAACGGGCTCTCACCCACCAGCACACCATCTCCCGAACCACTCATCTCGGTGCCGGGTGCGCAGTACTCTAAGTAATACTTACCATTATGTTTTGTCATCTGCGCACCTTCCAGGAACGGATCCAGGAACGTATTGTCCATATACTCACCGAAACGCTGCCAGCCATAACGCCATGGTTCAAGCAAATACATTTCTTTTCTTGCTGTTTTTGGTTCGAAGGTTTTACGGTCGAGTTCCACTCCATAGAGCGGGAACCGGTTACTGCTTCCGTTGAACATGTAAAACCTGCCGTCATCATCGGTGAAGAAGGCAGGGTCCCAGCCGCCGATCGCAAACGAATCTACCAATGGCTTCCAAACATTGTTTTTGGGATCGGTACTCATCCATAATGTAAAAGTGCTGGTGTAAGTAGATCCGAAGACGAGCATGGTATCGCCCACGATCCCGACTCCCGGGGCGCAGAGCTCATCGTACACGCCTCCATTCCAGGGCCGGAGGAATTTCCGGGAGATGAAATTCCAGCTGAGCATATCCGGACTCCACCAATAACCCCATTGGTTGGTGGAAAACAAGTAAAAGTCCCCTTTATAATTCACGATCACAGGATCCGCTGTGGCCCTGTGTCTTCCCCATTCACTGAAATTGGGAATGGGCGTATACCCATAATCCAGGTTGACAGGGTTGCAATAGGTCCTTTGTTGTGCTGCCGCTCCTGCACTGAGTATAATGAATAAAAAGATGATTAAATGCGATCTCATTTGTCAATCTTTATGGTTGCCAGGATCGGGAAATGATCGGATGGGTATTTCATGTCATAAGAATCCGTAAGGGTAGCAAATTTCATAACCTGTAGCTTTTTATGATCTGAAACAAAGATGTAATCGATACAACCATCCGGTTTTGCACTGAACTTAAATGCATTCCAGGTATCGGGTCCGCCATATACAAGCTTACTGACGGCCCTGCAATTCAGCATATGAAGGAGAATGTACTGAGAAGGTTCATCATCCGGGCGCGAATTAAAATCACCGGTCAGTATAACCGGGAGCCCTGCAATATTCAGTTCCTGAATTTTTTGAATGATGAGTTTCGCGGATTCAAGCCGGGCTTCCTTGCTGATATGATCAAAATGGGTGTTGAGCACCCAAAATCGCTGTTTCGTCTGGTTTGACCTGAACAACCCGTACGTACATACGCGCCTGCAGGCCGCCCCCCATCCAAAGGAGACGGAGTCGGGTGTGGGCGAAAGCCAGAAGGTGGATTGTTTCAGAACCGTGAATTTGTCCTTTTTAAAAAATATACAGGAGTATTCACCTTCTTCTTTTCCGTCGTCGCGTGCCACACCGATATGCGAATAACCATTGAGTCGCCGAAGTAAATACTGCAATTGGTGATGCTGCACTTCCTGGCTGCCGATAAAATCAGCTTCATAATAATTCATCAGGGAAGCCACTTTCTCCTTTCGCAGGTCCCACCGGTTTTCTCCGTCAGAAGCCACATCGAGACGGATATTGAAGCTCATCACATTTATTTCCGTTTGGGCAAACCCGGGCAGCTGGAAACACGAAAGGATAAAAATGCATAATGCAATTCGTTTCATTGTCGTTTTATTTTTTCAACCATGGACTTTCAAAACCCAGTCTCTTTAACCCAGTTTGTATTTCAGGGCAACTCATAAACAAATTCCAGATCAGTCCTGACCTGTAATTTTCGATCATGGCAACGATCGGGCCCTGGTCGATCGCCAGGTGCGAATGTGCCACCCAGTTCTTTGATTCATTGAACGCGTCTACAAATCCATATTCACTCCATATCTTATCCCCCAGGTCAAAATAAAAATGTTTAAGGGCCTGCATGGAATAGTCCGGCGTATACGGGAAGGCAGACAAGGCTGCAGTCGGTGTAATCGTTCCATTATCATTGGTGGGTGAATGCGCATCATACCCATTATATGTATCACTGGAGGTCAGGCCCCAGCAATTTGGCCCGTACCCTTTGAAATGATTGGGATTCCGGATGCAATGTTCCCGGTTGATCAGCGTATGATTCCTGTTTTGTTCCCAGTAATCCGCATACCGGTCCTTCAGTCCTCTTGGATCCAGCCCGAGGAAGGAATAATGTGAAAAGAAAAGAGGTCCGCCATAATCAAAACCCAGTGGCAGTTTTATTCCATAAAATTCTTTCCCGTTCTTAAAGAAATCGCTGATGGCCCAGCCGCGGTGATAAACAGATGTCCGTACCTGGAACCTCTCGTTCGGACTGGAAGCTGCCAGGATGTACATGATGAGGCATTCATTGAATCCCCTTACCGCAAAATTCATGGCCCAGCCGTTATTGGGACTCCAGTGCCAGTAAAGCACATCCTGCCCCTGCGTGTACCAGTTCCATTCAATATCCCCCCAGAGCCACGACACACGCTGCCGGAATTCCCTTTCGGCAGGTGTATCTGCATTGAAATATTGCCGGGCGCAAAGCAGGCCCTGCATCAGATAAGAAGTCTCTACCAGGTCTCCCCCGTCATCTTTCCTGCTGAATGGGATTGTTTTTCCGGTTGCACCATCCATCCAGTGCGGGAAGACGCCATGATAACTGGTGGCCTTCACCAGGAATTTGGCCATCTTCAGCAGGAACTTTGCCGCCGTATCCCGGCTGATCCATTTTCGTTCCACGGCCACGATCAGGCTCATGATCCCGAAACCTGTCCCACCAACCGTGATCGTTTCATGGCCGTATCCCGCATCGGTATTGCTTCTTTCCCTTGCCATACCGGAAACAGGATGGGCAAAATCCCAGAAATAACGGAAGGTTTGGCGCTGTACCAGATCCAGCAATGCGGAATCCGATAAATT
>CAZEZE010000088.1:0-9171 GCA_964516445.1 uncultured Chitinophaga sp.
ATTGCTGCTGCTCGGGATTCAGTTCCCGGAGGGATGATTCCATCAGGTCCAGCTTGTTGTCGTTCAGCCACATTTCCTGCAGGTCAGTTTCCGTTTCCTGCTGATCCGTATGCCTGTCGTTTATCTCCACGGTGAATTTGCCCTGTTTTTCCCGGAGTTTCATCAGGCAATGGTTCTTGGCTACCATATACAGCCACGACTTGAAATATTCCACCCGGTACTTCTGCAATTCCTGGATCACTTTCAGGAATACCTGCTGCACACTGTCCTTTGCCTCTTCCTCATTTTTCAGGTATTTCATGCATACACCCAACAGCAGCAGGGTATACCGCTGTAGCAGGACGCCCAGCCATTCATTGTTGTGATCTGCATAGAATTTCTCCAGCAGGTCATGGTCGGTCATATGCTGGTATTGGTCAGCCTTCACAGGCGAAAATTAAGCATTTGTATTACGTAAGATGCCAAACCGGTTAAATTGAACAAAATTTTAATTACCCTGATCAAGTTCTATTTTCGATAAAAATTCAGACATGGAATACGCTGTTATATCGGTTGCGGCCGCGCCGGTGAGACGGAAACCCGATCACCGGAAGGAAATGGTGAACCAGCTTTTATTCGGGGAAACGGTAAGGATACTGAAAGAGAAAGGTCCGCTTTGGGTGAAAGTAAGGGGGCTGCATGACGGCTATGAAGGATGGCTGACCCGGACTCTGCTTGAAGAGACCGATGAACTCACAGCCGGTAACCGCAGTCTGTTCGTGGCGGCTGATCTGCTGAGTCAGTTATCGGCCGGGGAAAAGAAGCTGAGCATTCCCGTGGGTTCTTCCCTTCCTTTTTTCGAAAGCGGTAAAATAAAACTGGCCGGTACTGAATATGACTTTTCGGGGAATTATTTCAGGCGCGATGAACAAAAGCCGGACGGGACTTTAATACAAAAGCTTTCATTACCGTGGTTAAATGCTCCATATCTGTGGGGAGGACGTACGCCACTGGGTGTTGATTGCAGTGGTTTTGTGCAGGTCGTTTTCAAACAGGCCGGTATCGACCTGCCCCGCGATGCCTGGCAGCAGGCACAGGAAGGGCGGGCTGTTAAACATTTCAAAGAGGCAACAGCAGGTGATCTTGCCTTTTTTGACAGGGGAGAAGAGATCGTGCATGTAGGAATCCTGCTTCCGGATGAAAGGCTTATACACGCATCCGGCAAAGTGAGAATTGACGGGCTGACAAAAAAGGGTATCATCCATGCCGAAACCGGTGAACGGACATTAAAACTGAGAGCGCTGAGAAGAATTCTCTGAAATCAATTAAAAATGTTTCTCACCCATTTTATAAATAACGTATCCCAGCTAAGCATTTTGATAGCCGTATAAAATAGAATGACAGCAAAGATCTTTTTCAGCAGGGCCTGGTCCGTGGCAATAGCCATTTTACTCCCGAACCAGGCGCCTACCACAAACCCGGCCGCGAGGAGTCCCACGATCTTCAGGTCTATCGGGGTACCCATTTTCTGACACTGGTGGTAATAATATAAAGAGGCAATGATGACAACGGGCAACGTCAGCACCGACAAGGATGTACCCTGGGCCTGGTGCTGGGTGTAGTGCATAAAAAACACCAGTGCCGGAACCATGATGATGCCGCCGCCAATGCCCACCAGGCCGCTGAGCATGCCCGCGCCCAGCCCGATTAGGAGGGCTGTCAGTATCAGTTGAGTTGCCATATTCGTTTTTTGCAGGTTATTCATTTTTATTTCCGGTAAACTTCTTTATACCGGTTGATCGCTTCCGTTATGATGCGGCAGGCAATGAACTGGTCCTGGAAATTATCGATCTCCACTTTTTTATTTTCCAGCACCTTGTACTGTTCAAAAAAATTCTTCAGCTCCAGCAAAAAATGCTGGGGCAGGTCTTCCATGCGGTTGTAATGGTTGACCGAGGGGTCATTGGCCGCCACCGCGATGATCTTGTCATCTACCTGTCCCTGGTCGATCATCTGCATGTTCCCGATCACCTTGGCATCTACCAGGCAAAGCGACTGGATAGACTGTGAACAGAGTACCAGGATATCGAGCGGGTCGCCATCCTGGCCGAGGGTCTGCGGGATGAAGCCATAATTGACGGGGTATTGAAAGGAAGAGTAGATGACCCGGTCAAGTTTCAGCAAACCGGTATCCTTGTCAACTTCGTATTTCGATCTCGATCCCTGTGGTATCTCGATCAATGCATTGACCAGGTCCGGTGCTTTATCGCCGTAATGAGCGCCGTGCCAGGGATGGTGAACGGTTATCATGGAGGTTGAGGTTAAGGTTAATTACCGGGTTAGTTTCATGCCGATAAAAGTTGCCAGCAATCCAAGTAATACGCTTCCGGCGATATAGGCAAAGAACATACCCATCTTATTTTCTTTGATCAGGCCGATTCCTTCGAGGGTGAAGGCGGAAAATGTGGTGAAGCCCCCGCAGATACCGGCCATCAGGAATAGTTTCCAGGATTCGTTCGATTCAAAGGACCTGAAACTGATTCCCCATAAAAGACCGATCAGCAGACAACCCGCGATATTCACGGTAAAAGTGCCCCAGGGAAAGCTATGCATGTATTGAATAGAAAACCATCGCTGGCAAAGATACCGGGCCATGCTGCCGAGCCCTCCGCCCAATCCTACCAGTAATACATGTTTTATCATGGGAGTGAATCGTTGAGGTTCGGTTTTTTCAGCAGCGTATACGCATAATGTTCGTAAAGATATTTCAGGTCCACCAGCCATTGGCCCCCCGAGCGTATCACCTGCAGCGTATCCGGATCGTTCCGGAAGGAATTGGAATAGATCACTACGGTCACAGAATCCTGAATGGGTTCATTCACTTCGTGAATGTTGATGGATGAAGAACGGTATCCGTCTTTAATCGCTTTGTCGGCCCGCTGGTAGGAGCGTTCGGCCACATCCATGTAGTTGGTGTTGACGGAATCGGTCAGCATATACTTTCTTGCTTCATCGAATTTACCGTCAAGGGCGGCCCGGATAAAATTCCGGGCGGCGTCGATATTGTTTTCAGAAACGCCGGTTGCCTGTTTTTCCGCATCCCGGCAGGCGGTAAGAGCGATCATCATAAGGCCAGCCGATAACCAGGAGAGATGGGCTTTCGTCATACCTGCAAAGTAAAAGCTTTTTATTAAGCGGGCATAAAAAAGAGGCTATCTCAAAATATTTTCAACACTGAGTGACAGAGGAACTCAGAAAATTGATTATCAGATTTTCTTTCTCTGTGAAACTCAATTTCTCAGTAACCCTGTGTTGAATTATTTCCTTTTGAAAAAGCCTCCGTTATACCAGGAAGAGGCTCAGTTCTCTTTCAGTTCTTCCTTTATTTTATCTGTACTCTCTTTTTTGATCTTTTCCAGTTCCTCCTTAACATCGTCCAGTTTTTCCTTCAGGGTATCACTGTTGAACATTTTATCCCAATCTTTCAGCAGCGTGGTGTCGACGGTATTCTCGTCTTTGAAAAGATCTTCGCCCTTATTCTTTTTGGCATCCATTCCCATCTTCATCAGTGTGGTCATGCTAAAATCCACTTTCCAGTCGCCCCCCTCTTTTTTCAGCGGGAAATCAATGGTCTCGTCTTTCTTTTTGTTGGTAACTTTTACCGTGGCATTATCGCCATTGATCGTAGCATCGCCGATCACCATGTCCTTAAAATCATCCGTGCCGTCATCCTTTACTGCTGAAGAATCGGAGAACTTATCCGCTGCTTCCACCGCCTTTTTCATCAGGTCTATTGTGCTCTTGCTGTCCTTTGTACAAAGTTTGGCCGCGCCATCCATATCCTTTTTGCTCATTTTGTCAAAAAAAGCGGTAATGACAGCCCTGGGATCGTTGACCACAGCGTCCTTTCCCTTGCAGCCTGCCATCAGCAGGGTGATTGCACCCGACAGGAATAAAACAGTAAGTAATCTTTTCATATTTTAAGTTTATGGCCAAAAATAACGGTAAAAGGTCTCTTTAATAAATAAACCTCTCTTTTTTTATAAGCCGGCTGTCCGGGTGAAGAAAAAGATCATCGGTAGTCACACCAAAGGGTATGGTATCGGTCCTTACATAGGAGGTCAGGGCGCTGTCGACCGACCTGTTCAGTGATTTGAATACAAATTCGGCGCAATACATTTTATCATCGCTCCGGAAATTAAAGAAGAGGTCAAATTTCAGCCCCGAACGGTAGTAGGCAGATACAGCCTGGCGCAGCTTCGCCTGTTGCGCCGGGTTGAGCGGGTAACGGTAAACAGCAATCGCGTTATTTTCTGCCGGGTTGCAAAAGCTGTCGAGAGGCTGCCTCATCAGTTCCTGGGAAGGGTTATAGCGCCCGCCCAGTGCATGATATACAAACGGGGTATCATTTTCGATGAATAACAGGCCGCAGTGGGAGTAGGAAGTATCTTTCCTGTTAAACCGGCGGGCCGCCCTGCTTACTTCATCATTCCCGTTCCGGAAGATCATATCGCCGGATTGCAAGAGTGGTTGGAGTTGTTTGATCAGCCTGTAATTGGCCGACATCTTTACCGGGTCGCTGTCAGCAGGTGCAGATCGATCAGCCGGCAAACGACAGGAGCTCAGCAAAAAAAACAGGGATGAAAGGAAAGTATAATACCTGTTCATCCCTGCAAAATAGGTAATCTGTTTCAGCCGTCAGGGTTCAGGCTTATCCTTTTTTGTTATCGGGGGCGCCGGCCTGTGTGTGTCCTGCGGGTTTTCTTTTTCATACTCCTTGTTGTAAGCGCGGAGTATGTGTTTTACAAGACGGTGACGCACCACATCTTCTTCATCCAGTTCGATATGCGCGATCCCGTCGATGTTCTTTAATATCCGGACAGCCGTGACCAGGCCGCTCCGTTGGTTACGGGGAAGGTCCACCTGTGTCATATCGCCGGTGATGATGGCTTTGGCGTTGGCGCCGATACGGGTGAGGAACATTTTCAGCTGCAGGTCGGTCGCGTTTTGTGCCTCATCCAGGATGATGAAGGCATTGTCCAGCGTCCGGCCCCGCATATAGGCCAGCGGTGCGATCTCAATGGTGCGCGTGGTCATATAATATCCCAGTTTATCAGCGGGGATCATATCATCCAGCGCGTCATAAAGAGGGCGGAGGTAGGGATCGATCTTTTCTTTCAGGTCGCCCGGAAGAAAACCCAGGCTTTCACCGGCTTCCACTGCCGGGCGGGTGAGAATGATCTTTTTAACCTGTTTGTTCTTCAGCGCCCGTACGGCAATCGCCACGGCCGTATAGGTCTTGCCGGTTCCGGCGGGCCCGATGGCGAAAACAATATCATTCTTCTCGGCTTCCTGCACCATTTTTTTCTGGTTCGCGGTCCTTGCCCTTACGGATTTGCCGTTGGGACCGAATACCAGCACTTCGTTGGGGTTCTTTTCCTTGAAATGGTCGATCGTTTCCGCGTCATCACCGCCCAGCACCTGTTCAAAATAGTTCTGGCTCATGTGACCGTTGCGTTCCAGGTAGGAAACGATCAGTTCGATCTTTTCACGCGCATTTACGATCTGCTCGGGGGCGCCGCTCAGCTTTAGCTGGGTGCCCCGGGAAAGTATCTTGAGCAGGGGAAATTTCTTTTTGAGGATGTCGAGCTTACCGTTGTTTACTCCGAAAAATTCAATAGGGTTTACGGTTTCGAGGTTGATGATCGTGTCTGTCAATGCACTGCGGTTTATGTTTCACTAAGCCGGCGAAGGGCGGTACCGGATTTGGCTGCGTCTCCTGCCTCTTTACAGGAGCCTGCCCTTTCTTTTCAATATTACTCAGCAATAGTGTTCCATCCTAAAGTTACTTATTAACAGATGTTAATACAAATAGAAGGAAGAAAGTTTTTGTTAAGTGTTTTTTCCCTAAGCGGGTGACTGATCTAAATCATCAGGGTGACTGTCGGGTATCAGCAGGGCTTGTTGTGAAAAATACCAATATTTGTTACATGAAAGAAGAGACAAAGCCCATCAAAAGGAGTGTGCAACTGGCGCCGCTCAGCAGGGAACATCATGACGGATTGTTGTTTGCCTGGAAAATCAAGCAGGGACTGGAGAACAAGACCCCGCTGGAAATGCTGCGGAAATACAGCATGTGGTACTGGCGGCACCATATCAAACCACATTTTTACCATGAGGAAAAAATACTACTCCCCCACATGCCGGCCGATAACCAGTTGGCCATACGGATGAAGGAAGAGCATGATCATATCCGGGAACTGGTACTGGGGCTGGATGAACAGGCCGATGTCCGGTCACTGCAAATACTCTGCGACCTGCTGAACCACCATATCCGTTTTGAAGAAAGAGAATTATTCGTTTACATGGAAAACCTGCTTTCGACTGAAAAACTCGATGAGGTATTCAAAGAGCTCGAAAAACACCCGTTGAAGACGGAGGAGTGGAAAGAAGAGGAGTTCTGGATTAAAAAGAAAGACTGAGATCCCGCCATTTCCGGCCTGTACTCCCCGGCCGGGTTAATATTGATGTCTGCAGGTCTTCATCACCCGCTAAACCGTGCGTAAACTGATTTATCTTGTTAAAGAATTTGAAAAGATAGCTGTCCCCCGGTAATTAGCGGTAAAGAAGTGCAATTTTTGCAGGTTAATTATCTTCCTCCTGATGTTTAAACAAAGAGTTGCCTTTTTATCTTTCTTCCTGCTGCTTACACTGCTCTCCGAAGCGCAGTTGTACAAGATCTCCGGCATTATACTCGACAATAAAAGGGAACGGCTTCCCCTTGCCAGCGTAGAGATCAAGGAACTGAAGAAAGGAACGGTGAGCCGGGATGACGGCTACTATGAATTTTACCTGGAAAGGGGCAAATACGACCTGGTGGTGAGCATGGTGGGGTACAAGACCAAAGTGGTGACCTTTCATATCACTAACGAAGATATTTCCGAGAATGTGGAACTCGAACCGGATGAATCAACCAGCATGCAGGAGGTGGTGATAAAGGCCAAGCTGCGTGACCGGGCGGACGAGATCATCCGGAATGTGATCCGGCACAAGGAAACGGTGCTGGATGCGATCGGTGATTATTCCTGCAATGCCTATATCAGGGCTTTTCAGCTTGACTCCAATTATACACTGAAAAAAGGAGAGGGGGACAGCACGGGTAAAATGGATTACAACAGGATGGCGATGACGGAAGTGGCCCTGCATGTGGACAGGAACACCGCCGGCCAGATCAGGGAGGAGCGCATCGCCGTTAATAAAAGGGGAAACGCCGAGAGTTTGTTTTACCTGTCAGCCCTTGACGGGGATTTCTTTATTTATGATAACCTGATCAAGGCCCCGCCGGTTTCCCGGATACCCTTTCTTTCACCGCTCAGCTACAGCGGGCTGATGGCATACCGGTTCAAGACCGTTAAGATCGATCGTACCATCAAACCCAAAGTGTATACGATCTCCATTCGTCCCCGTCAATTGAGTAACGCTACCATTGAAGGGGAGATCAGCATCCAGGACAGTACCTGGAACGTGATGAGCGTGGAGTTCAGGCTGCCGCCCGCGCATATGCCAGAGTATGATTATATGGAGGTGAAACAGCAATACGAAAAGCTGGGTGACAGTGCAAGGGTCATTACCCGCCAGCAGTTCATTTATTATACAAAGACCAAAAAAGGAAAGATATACGGTGAAACATCCGTTGTGTATTCGGGATATGAACTCAGGAAGAATTTCAGGAAGAGCCATTTCGGACTTGAATTGAGTTCCACCGCGCAGGAGGCCTATGAAAAAGATTCGGTTTTCTGGAGTTCGGTGCGGCTGGAGCCATTGTCGAGGCAGCAGGAATTATATGCCCGTTACCAGGACAGTATCTCCCGGTATATGAAAAGTGATGTCTATCTCGATTCCATGGACCGGGTGCTCAATAAGATCACGTGGAAGAAGATGCTGATCTTCGGGCAGATCTTCAATGATCACAGGAAGGAAAGGATGTGGATACTTCCTCCCATCACATCCATGATTCAGCCGGTGGCTTTTGGAGGGGCGCGGCTGAAACTGGCCGGTGCATACCGGAAAACCTATGCATCGAGAAAAAATCTTTCGCTGGATGCAGACCTGAGTTATGGGTTCCGCAACCGGGATGTGAACGGTTCGGTGGGACTGCAGCGCAAGTACAATCCTTTTAATAACGGTATGTTCAAAATCAGGGGCGGAAGGAATTTTGAATTCATCTACCCGGGGGATGCCTGGGTGAATGTGCTGAAGCGGAGTAATATTTACCTGAACAATTCGATCGAAGTGGGGCATGAGCTGGAGATATTCAACGGGGTTACACTGCAAAATGAATTTGAAGTGGCGTTCCGCCGTTCGGTGGCCAATTATAAAGTGGGTAATAATGCCGACAGCCTGTTTGGTATACCCAATGAGCCGCCGGTACAGTTCGATCCGTATAATGCCACCTATAACCAGGTGAAATTGTACATCACACCCCGGATGCGGTATATCCGTGAGCCAAAGGAAAAGATCCACCTGGGTTCTAACTGGCCCACGTTTTATGTGATCTGGAAAAAAGGGATCAAAGGCTTATTCAAAAGCGAGATCAATTTCGATTACCTCGAATTCGGGTTGCAGCAGCATATCAAGCTGGGAGTTGCCGGCAACACCTATTACAATATAAAGACGGGAGATTTTCTGCAGACAAAGGACCTGCGGGTGATCGATTATAAATTCATGCGGCAGGGCGATCCCCTGTTTTTCCAGAACCCGCAAAGCAATTTCCAGGCCCTGGATTCCACTTTCCCGGTGTTTGACCGGTATTACCAGGGAAACATTGTACATGAGTTTAACGGGGCGCTGATCAACAAGATCCCGTTCTTTAAAAAACTTAAGCTCCAGGAAATCGCCGGTGGCGGAATACTTATCGCGCCGGAGAGGGATATGCGTTACGCCGAATTTTTCGCAGGTATCGAGCGGGTATTCAAATGGCCCTTCAACCCGCTGGCAAGGGTGAAGCTCGGCGTGTATGTAGTAACATCGGTGGCTAATAAATTCAATAACCCGGTACAATTTAAGATCGGGCTGACTACCTGGGACAGGTTCAGGAATCGGTGGAGATAATAATGGCATGCGGATGACGAGAAATAGCACACGGATCACACAGATGCTACGGATTAAAATGGATCAAATCCGTACTGATCC
>CAZEZE010000089.1:0-5848 GCA_964516445.1 uncultured Chitinophaga sp.
ACCCTATTCCCGTTACGGGATCGGCGATCTTGTGCCACCCACCCATATCAATACCCGGGCCATGGGAGGTATTTCCGCGGGTTACAGCGACTATCTTTCCATCAATTTCAATAATCCGGCCTCCTATTCCCTTTTTGAAGCCAATCCCGAGGCAAGGTCAAAGAAATTGTCTTCCGGCAGGTCGATCCTGGATATTGGTATCAACGTTGAAAGCCGCACACTACGGGAAAGTAACCCCGCAAAGAAATTCACCGCGGGCAACCTCCTGTTCTCTTATGTACAGGTGGGGGTACCGATTAAAAAGAACTGGGGTCTTAGTTTCGGACTACGTCCTGTTTCCAGGGTAAGTTATAAGATCTTCCGGGCAGAAAGACTCAAGGATCCCAATACAGGATTACCGATCGACAGTGCCACCACCCGTTTTGAAGGGGATGGCGGCTCCTACCTTGCTTCTGCGGGAACGGGATTCGCTATTTTCAAAAAGAAAAAGAACTGGAACGAGGAAAGCCTGAGTTTTGGTTTCAATGCCGGTTATATGTTCGGCGAAAAAGACAATAGCAGCCGCCGGGAATTCAGGAATGATTCCGTCCAGTATTATAGTGCCAATTTCCAGACCAAGACGAATTTCGGGAATATCCATTTCAATACCGGATTGCAATATCGCCTGCCGCTGAAAAAGGAAAACATGATGCTGACTGCGGGGGTGTATGGAAGCTGGAGTCAGAAACTGAATGCCACGCAGGACCGGATCAGGGAAACCTCGGTATATGACGCTACACTCGGGGACCTCCGGCTGGATAGCGTGGAGGATATCCGCAACGTGAAAGGCAAGATCATTCTTCCGGCTTCGGTAACGGCCGGGTTTGTCCTGCAAAAATATTCGACCTATAAAAAGGAAGCAGGCTGGCTGCTGGGAGTTGATTTCGTATACCAGAATTGGGACAGTTACCGTTTTTACGGGCAGGTTGATTCTGTTGGTAATAAATGGGAGCTTCGTTTAGGCGGGCAACTCAATCCTGTTCCGAGAGAAAATTATTTCAGCCGGGTGGCATACCGCTGGGGGGTTGTGCTGGGACCGGATTATATCCGCCTGGGTAAGCAAGTACCTCAGTTCGGTCTTAGTATGGGATTTGGTCTGCCGGTTGCCAATTACAATCGCCTCAGCCCCAACCAGGCTTCCGTGATCAATCTTTCGATCGAGTATATCAAAAGGGGAAATAACGATAATGTACTGAGGGAAAACCTGTTCAGGCTTTCCGCCGGTTTCTCGCTAAGCGATATCTGGTTCATCAAGCGGAAATATGATTAATACAATCCTCCATAAAAACTTTTTTCTTACAGCAGCTTTCTTAACCGGCTGCTGTTTTCTTTTGGGTTGTGAGAACGATGCCGATAAAGTGAAATCCTGGACAGAAAAAGTGATCATGAAAGAAGAAGCGACCGACATTGACAGTTACCTCAGCCAGAACGGAAAAATGAAGGCCCGGCTACAGTCTCCAAAGATGATCCGAGTATATGCTGATACAATCTATGTGGAGTTCCCGAAAACCCTGCATGTGGATTTTTATGACGACAGCACACAGGTGGAGTCCCGGCTTGACAGCCGCTATGGAAAATATTTCGAGAGCCTGAACAAAGTGTACCTGCGCGACAGCGTGGTTGTGATCACCGTGAAGGGCGATACCCTGAAAAGCCCTGATCTCTGGTGGGACCAGAACGCCAAAATTTTTTACACGGACAAATATGCCATTTATCACGGAGTGGGAAAGAATATTTACGGTGGTAAGGGATTAACAGCTACCCAGGACCTCAGCAGCGTGATCTTTAACCAGCCTACGGGCACCGTACTGGTCTCGGATAACGGCATCCCCAAATAAACTTTTCCTTTCTATTTTTGTTCTGTTTTTAAATCAATTTTGACTGTATTAACTCCTAACTCTTAACTCCTAACTTCTAACACCTAACCCCTAACTCCTAACTATCATGGAATATCGCAGAATGGGAAAAACAGGCTTACAGCTCAGCGTGCTGTCATTTGGCAGTTGGGTTAGCTTTCATAAACAGATCGATGACAACAGGGCCGATGAACTGATGGGTATCGCCTACGACCAGGGAGTCAATTTTTTTGACAACGCCGAAGTGTACGCGCTGGGCGAAAGTGAAAGGATGATGGGACGGGTGCTGAAGAAGAAAAACTGGGACCGCACGTCGTATGTTGTTTCTTCAAAAGCATTCTGGGGGTGGAGAGGAAAAGAGAATAAGCCCAACCAGACAGGTCTGAGCCGGAAACACCTGGTAGAAGCCTGTAATGAGGCATTGCAGCGTCTTCAACAGGATTACCTGGACCTTTATTTCTGTCACCGACCCGATAAGGGCACGCCTATTGAAGAAACGGTATGGACCATGCATCAATTGATACAGCAGGGAAAGATCCTTTACTGGGGAACCAGTGAATGGAGCGGAGTGGAGATCATGGAAGCGCACCGGGTGGCGCATCAGTACGGGCTGATCGGTCCCGCCATGGAACAGCCGCAGTACAATCTTTTCGAGCGCAATAAAATGGAGAATGAATTTCTGATGATCTTCCGGACGGTCGGGATGGGCACCACTATCTGGAGTCCGCTGGCGTCCGGGTTGCTTAGCGGCAAATATAATGATGGCATACCCGAAGGCAGCCGGTTTGGTTTATCCGGTTTCGACTGGTTAAAGGAGCGATGGATGAAGGATGAAATGCTTGATAAAGTGAAGGGTCTTGCCGCGCTGGCCGGCAAACTGGGAATTTCCATGGCCGAACTCAGCATTGCCTGGTGCATTAAAAACCCGGATGTGACTACCGCCATATTGGGGGCCACAAATAAGGAGCAGCTACTGCAGAATCTCAAAGCGCAGGATGCGCTCGCTAAACTGGATGCCGGAGTGATGCAACGGATAGATGACATCGTGAAGACAAAACCGGTATTGCCGGAGCATTAAAATAAAACCTCCCGCAATGAGCAGGAGGTTTTAATTACATGGGACAGGGTCTTAACCGGTGTTTTTCATAAGGACGGTCACCATCATCTCATGTACGTGTTGGTTTTTGCCGGGTTGTTAATCAGGCCCGGCGGGATAGTTGGATTATGAAACGGGACCACCTGTTATTTACAAATTACCTGCCATATGACCATACTGCGTGCCGGGGTTATCCGGAATACCACGATATCCGTAGTACTACCTGAACAAAATCGTATATCAACGAAGCCTATCTTTACCTTCAACACTAAATCTGCATTATGTCGTTTGCCAACAAGACCATACTCATTACCGGCGCTACCCGCGGGATCGGGAAAGCCATTGCCCTCCGCCTGGCCGCTGACGGAGCCAATATCGTGATCGCTGCCAAAAGTGTGGAAGAAAACCCCAAACTCGGTGGGACCATTTTTTCGGCCGCGGCTGAAATAGAGACGGCTGGTGGCAAGGCCCTCGCGGTGCAATGTGATATCCGGTTTGAGGAGCAGGTACAAAACGTGGTGGACAAAACGGTTGAGAAATTCGGCGGGATCGATATCCTGGTGAACAATGCATCAGCCATTTCACTCACCAGCACCGAACAAACCGAAGCCAAACGATTTGACCTGATGCACAGCATCAATGTCCGGGGAACTTTTTTTGTAACGAAGGCCTGTTTGCCTCATTTAAAAAATGCGGCCAACCCGCATATACTTACTCTTTCACCTCCCATCAACCTTGATCCGAAATGGTTCGACAAGCATGTAGCTTATACACTGACCAAATATAATATGAGCATGATGACGATCGGCTGGGCAAGGGAATTCGCCAAATATAAGATCGCGGCCAATGCACTTTGGCCGAGGACAACGATTGATACGGCCGCTGTCAGGAACCTGCTGGGTGGCGCCATGCTGGCGAATATGAGCCGCACACCGGATATACTGGCTGACGCGGCTTATTTTATCCTTCGCCGTTCATCCGCAGAATGCACGGGGAATTTATTTGTGGATGAGCAGGTGCTGGCACAGGAAGGAATCACAGAACTTGAAAAGTACGCAGTGGTGCCCGGAGCAAAACTCTACAATGACCTCTTTGTTTAAAAGTTATTCTTCCTTCTTTTCGCCTTCTTCCTGCCTGTTCTCCGGCCGCATTTGCGGGAACAGCAATACATCCTGTATTGACACTTCGCCTGTCAGCAGCATGCAAAGCCGGTCGATACCGATACCGATACCCGATGTGGGCGGCATTCCGTATTCCAGGGCACGAAGAAAATCGTAATCGATGAACATCGCCTCATCGTCCCCTCTTTCCATCAGCTTCGCCTGTTCTTCAAACCTTTCCCGCTGATCGATGGGGTCATTTAATTCGCTGTAGGCATTGGCGATCTCTTTTCCGTTGATCATGAGTTCAAACCGTTCCACCAAACCCTGCTTATCACGGTGTTTTTTGGTGAGTGGGCTCATTTCAACCGGGTAGTCCATGATAAAAGTGGGCTGTATATAATTCTTCTCGCATTTCTCACTGAAGATCTCGTCGATCAGCTTACCCTTGCCCATAGTCTTGTCCACGTGGATATTCAGTTGTTTGCAGACGGAGCGGAGTTGTTCCTCGTTCATCCGGCTCACATCGACACCCGTATGTTCGAGTATAGCGTCAAAGATGCTGATCCTTTTGAAAGGAGCCTTATAGGAGATCATCTTATCGCCGATCGCGATATCCGTTGTGCCGCTGACATCCATCGCTGCTTTTTCGAGCAGTTGTTCCGTGGTCTCCATCATCCAGAAATAATCCTTGTAGGCAGTATAGAATTCCAGGATGGTGAATTCGGGGTTATGGGTACGGTCCATGCCTTCGTTGCGGAAGTTGCGGCTGAATTCATATACCCAGTCAAACCCGCCCACGATCAGGCGTTTCAGATACAATTCATTGGCGATCCGCAAGTAGAGCGGAATATCCAGCGCGTTGTGATGGGTGATAAACGGCCTGGCAAGGGCCCCGCCCGGAATACTCTGCAACACGGGGGTGTCCACTTCAAGGGCACCATGATTATTTAAAAACTCGCGGATGGAGTTGATGAGTTTTGTTCTTTTGATAAAGGTTTCTTTTACGGCCGGGTTAATGATCAGGTCTGCGTAACGTTGGCGGTATTTGAATTCCGGGTCCGTCACGGCATCGAAAGTCTGGCCATCGGCTTCTTTAACAATGGGCAGGGGGCGAAGCGACTTGCTGAGCAGGGTCAGCTCTTTAACATGCACGGATGTTTCCCCGGTCTTGGTCACGAATACATAACCCCTCACGCCGATGATATCCCCGATATCCAGTAATTTTTTCCAGACGATATCGTAGAGGGTTTTGTCCTCCCCGGGGCAAATCTCATCCCGTTTGATATAAAGCTGTATCCGGCCATGGGCATCCTGGATCACGGCGAAGTTGGCTTTGCCCATATCCCTGACGCTCATGATGCGTCCGGCCAGGCATACTTCTGTAAATTGTTCTTTATTCTCTTCCTTAAAATTTTCTTTGATATAGGCTGAGTTACTGTTGACCGGGTAGAGGGGTGCGGGATAGGGTTCGATCCCCATCATGATGAGTTCCGCGAGTTTTTCCCGGCGCAGTTGTTCCTGTTCAGATAAATGTGTTATGCTCATGGATGATTTCGACTGGTTTAAGCGCTGCGGCCAAAGTTACTGGTTGTGGGGCAGGGTACAAACAAAGACCCCCTGCCTTGGCAGAGGGTCCCGAATATTTTGGTCAATGGAAGTACTGCTTATTTTTTTTCTTTTTTCTTCCTTTCTTTCGGGGTATTGGAAAAGAAATAACCAATCCGGAAACCGAGGGAACCGTTCCTGAGCATATC
>CAZEZE010000089.1:5948-9040 GCA_964516445.1 uncultured Chitinophaga sp.
ATCTTTTTTGAAGGAAGATTAAAACCGATCTGGGGACCCAGTCCCATGAAAAGACGGTTTTTACCAGGTTTGCCTACATAGGCTACAAAGTTCAGCAGTAGGTCAGCATAACGCAGGGCATCGGCTTCTTTCACGGCCTCATTCTTGAGTGTATACTTGCCCTTTTGAACATAATAGATACCGGGCTGGAAGCTGATATTTGATTTTTTGATCGGGGCGTCAACGACCATACCGACCGTAAAACCAGCCCTGGCTTCACCTCGGTTATCCAGGCCATCCAGTCTGCCGTAAACATTGCTGACAGAAGCACCGCCGGCGATCCCTACCTGTGCCTTTTGTGAAAAGCCCTGGATTTGAATTAAACAGGAAGCTGTGATGAAAAGGAACAATACTTTTTTCATATCAGTTAATTTGGTTTGCCTACTCCTATCGCTTTTCGGCGGTGGCGCCCTTGTACAGGGATTTCAGTTTTAGTCGGTTACCTGTTTTCTGCCGGAGCTACTTCCGGCCTGAAACAGGGCTTAAGATAATAACTTTTTCAAAAGTAGGGCAAAATTAACAGTTACAGGGGGATGTACAAATAAAAAGCCCCGGCTTTATTAGTATTCCGGAGCAATTTTCGGGGGTCATTTAAGACTGGTTTCCGGTCAATTTCCCGGGTGCTCATTATCAGGGTTTTTAATCTCTTTTTTCTTTTTGCCTGTGAGATTCCGGATTACAAGAATCAGCAGGAAAATGACCAGTGCGGCCCCGCCCACTCCTACAATTACTGCAGCCGCTTCGGAACCGTTGCAGGAAAGGCTGCAGGCGAGGGCGCCAACCAGGTATAAGAGGCCGAGGGCAACGATCACGGAAAGGATGATGAGCCCAGTCTGACTGTTCCTGGACAAACCTTCTGTTTTTTTAATGGTTTTAATTTGCTCTTTTAGCAGCTTTTTCCTTTCCTTCCATTTGAGCAGCTTCCCATCCTCTCCCTTCATGCTGGCGGCAAAAGCATGGATAGGTTTATAGGATCTTTGCAGGCTGTCACCGGGGTTAAGCGGGGTACTGGCTATGGCAGAGGCAAAGGGTGCCTGATAGCGGAAAAGTTGTTCCGGGTGATTGCCCAGGTAGAGGATCATAAAAAAGGTGGAGGCTGCCAGGAGGAAATCACAGCTTTTCTGTTTCCGGTAGAAAACCGTTCCCTTTTCTTTTTTCCGGGGATACGTGATGAATGCGAATGCATAAACGGCCGCAAAACACAGTAAGAATGCAAGCGGCAGTGAGACGCCCAGGTTGCCCAGCATAAGTCCAGACAGGATTGCGATCGTACCCAGCAATAAAAAAGAAATGACTATAACGAATCGGGCATGCCAGGGATTCTGTTTGGCCCATAACGAAAGTTTTCTCATGCTAATTAGTTTTAGTTTTTTGAACGAATATCTGAGAGGCAGCAAGATCACAAACGAAGTTTTATTCCGACTGCAGGGAAGTTGTTTTTTACAGGAATTTCATTTAAAACTAATGGGGCAGATTCCATTTTTAAAAAAACGGTAGCTTCTTTTTTCCTGTTTCCTGATGAAGCTACGAAAAACGGGATACTGCTGAGCATGGTGGTTATCCCCAGAATGAAAAAAACCGAACTGGTTCTGAACCCACTGTCGTGTTCGCCATTAAAGCTCGCGTCTAACTCATTCACGAAACGGGTGCTGCCGCCAATAAAACCCGCGGCCGTAAAAGTAAAACCACCGCCCAGTAGCACCCAGCCTGCAGTGTTTTGTTTTTTGGCCCTTGACATATACACTTGTTTTGTAAGGTCCTCTGGTATGAATTTTTCCTGGCAAACACCGGTTCGGAAAAGTACCAGGAGACAGGGGAGAAGAATTAATTTTTTCATGTTATTACTCTTATTTTCAGGGGTGACAATTTCGTCTTCCGGGGTCATTACCAGTAACTCAGCAGGAAAGAAGTTTGTACCGAGTTATACCTTTTAATCTCTTTTTTGATGATGCCTGTATTTTTCACCCAATAAATTTTTTGAGCATAAAAATTGGGTTCAGTGGGCTCCAGACCATTCATTGAAGCAAACACATGAACATTGGAATAGGTCAGACCTCTGAATGATATTACCGGGATGAACTGATAGTTCAGGGCCTGACCGGAAGAGAGAAAAGGGTACCAAAAACAGTTGTTTAAGTTAAAGTCGGGTGAAGTATACAGCGAATCATTTCCGGAAAAATACCTGTCGATCAGGCCGGTTGAAGCAATACCCTTAAACCATTCCCGGCCGCTAATTTCTGATAACCTCAATGTAAATTCCTGGTAATAATAATCTGATGAGCCAGGGCAGATCCCTCCGCAATTCGGATCAGATGAACCCGTTATCCCCCGTTTAAATTTTTTTTCAATACTGCTTTGTGATACATATACGGTATCAATGATGCCGGTAGACGAATCCTCGTAAGCATAGAACCTGCCGGAGGGGAGCTGGACAAATTCAAGTCCTTCGGGATTCAGTTTTACCAGCGGAGGCGGAATACGGGGGTAGGAGACGGGTGTAGCTGGGGTCTCTTTTTTACAACTGCTATTCATTATACAGACTACAAGAATGCCAGTCACCCTGAGTATAGAAAATTTAATAATCATTTGAATGATTTATTCGTTGAACCGGTTCAGCTCTGACGAATCATTACCGAATAAGTATCATTGTCCGATCCTGTCCCCTTTAAATGTACCTGCCACCAGTACAGAATCAGTCCCATACCGGCATACGGCATTGAAACTGCCTTCCATCATCTGCGCATTGGCAGTTGTGAATGTGATACTGCCGGCATTGGCCCCGTTATTTTCATATATAGGTGTAGCGCCGCTTCCTGCATTTATCCTGTACTGGCAGCGGAATCCGCCGACAAAATCAAAGGTGCCCGGACCGCTTATAATTGGGAAGATGTTTATATAAACTGCATTGCCGGCATCATTTGTGCCATCCACATAACTGGAGCCGCCCAAAGGGCTGCTTAGTCCCATTGGCGCTTTGGTTCCCCTTGCATTGATAGTAATGATTTGCCCGGAGGAAAGCACAACGGTGGCATTGACTTCATTGTTGTTGGGAA
>CAZEZE010000090.1:0-9012 GCA_964516445.1 uncultured Chitinophaga sp.
ATTACTCAGAAGTATAGGATCTATCCGATAAAAAGCAAACATGGACGCAGCTATATTGATTTCACTTCTCACCCTGATAGCACTCGAGGTGGTGCTGGGGATTGATAATATTATCTTTATTTCCATCCTTGCCGGTAAATTGCCGCCGGAACAGCAGAAAAAAGCGAGAACCTGGGGCATTTTGCTGGCCATGGTGATGCGGCTCGGTTTGTTGGCCGCCATTTCCGTGATCATGAAACTGGATACGGAATTATTCAGGCTGATGGGAACCGGCATCAGCGGCAAGGATCTGATCCTGATCCTGGGTGGGCTATTCCTGATTTTCAAAAGCACCAAAGAGATCTATTACAAAATGGAAGGGGAACAGGAGGATGCTGAACGGAAAATAAAAAAGATCACGTTCGGTAATATTATCGGGCAGATACTGTTGCTAGACCTGGTATTTTCTGTAGATTCCATTATTACGGCAGTTGGTCTTGTCGACGAAATATGGGTGATGTATGTCGCCGTCATTGTAACCGTGATCGTCATGCTTTTCGCGGCCGGCCCGATCAGTCATTTTGTAAACAGGCATCCCGCGTTTAAAATACTGGCGCTGAGTTTCCTGCTGCTGATCGGGTTCACTTTGCTGGTAGAAGGATTCGATGTGCATATTCCTAAGGGATACGTCTATTTCGCCATGGCCTTTGCCTTGCTGGTGGATGTGATCCAGATGAAAGTGGCCGGCAAAAACTCACATCCTGTAAAATTGAATGAACATTACGCGGAGGATCCGGAGAAATAGAGCTGGACTCACCAACTGACATACGATGAAATCACCAAACCATTATTCCGCTGAATAATGGTTTTTTCATTTACCCTTCTCCCCTGCTGAAGGGTTTGATTGAAATACCCGGCTTCCAGGGAAATTCGCTGATTTAATTTGTAGCCCAACAGGAGGAAAATGCGGTTCTGGTCGAAGATGTTTACTCCCAGGTTCTTTCCCGCACCGATGAACAATTCATCGGCGGCCGCTCCGTACAACTGGCGGGCGCCTTTCGACCAGAAAGGAAATTGAGTCCTGAACTGGTAACGAAACCGGTGCAGGAAGGTCCAGTCCTCTATTTCACGGTCAGTTCCCGCTTTCACTTTGCCGAGCCATCGTTGTTCGATCCGGAAACGGTGCGTGAATGTCCACTTATTGACAGGCTGGCGCAATAGCAGTTGCTCATAGATGCGATGTTCGGGAAAAGTACCGGCCGAAGCGAGCGGGTAATCTCCGTAGGGAAATGTTTCGATCCATCCATATCCCAGGTGAGCAGCAACATTTTCGTGAAGTTTGTAATTCACACCGATGCGCAGGAGGCTCTGCTGCCAGTTTTTTAGCCCATCGTTTCGCCGCCACTGGTATTCCCCGTGCAGGCTCCATTTCTTATCGAATGAAATAGTATGGAAGGTCTGTAACCAGTTCAGGTAATTAAAATCGTTTTCCCGGTCGTTCTGCGCATATCCCGGCAGGGAAATCGAAATCACCGCAACAAGAAAAAGTTTTTTCATGATCAGGAAGAACGGAATGCCACCGGGTGATACAATTTTTTATGCGGACCCAGGTAGATCCGCAGGAAGATACGGATCGCCGCCAGTTCGATAAAGATAAAACAAAGCGCCAGCAGGGTGATCAAACCCACCTGGTTTCCCTGTACATACGTAAATATTACATCGATACCGATAAAGGCCGTGGTGACCGGGAATCCCAGCATACCGATAGCGGCGAACATGAACAACAGGGTGGTATTACGTTGTTCATATACATACCCGTGAAATTTATTCAGTATGATATCGTTGTCAAGCGACTTTGTCTTCCGCAAACAATACAGGCCCAGCAGGTATACGAGCAGGATACCGCCCGCATAAAATATGATCTCAATCGTCTTTACAGAGGTGGAATTCATATTGATCCCTGCCAGAATAAGTAAATGTGCGGCTGGCAGGCAGGTCCAGGCAGTGAGGGCGGAACCCCTGTGAGAAAATGCATACAGGACCAAACACAGTGCGAGAATTAGAGTTATACCGGTGAAAATATAGCTATAAGAAAGCAAACCCTCCGGCCGGATAATGGACAATATCAGTAAGGCGATCGCCGCAGGCAGCAACGCAGCAGTCAACACGGGAGTCGTTTTCAGGAAATGCAGTTGCCTGCCCGCCCATTTAAAGGGGCTCCACAGGTATTTGAACATAATGGTATCCAGGTTCCATTCCTTTACACCCATCATATAAAGGGTGGCTTTTAATTTTCCAACTGGTTTACCCTGTGGCGGATGGTAATGGAAGTACTGGTGATGCACGAGGTAATTCAATACGGAAGGGGATACCAGTAACTGGTAGGTTCTTAAAAAGGCGTTGCCGGCAAAATGAAGGAGTACCAGCCAGTGAAAGCCAAGGGCGATCTCAATGAACATGATACCGATCTGCGCCGCCGAAGCATAGGCGATCTGTGTCTTTACATTGGGCTGCACCCTTGCGATCATAGTGGCGAAAATAGCTGTCAGCGCCCCGATGATGATGATGGCGATCTTTGCCCATGCCATGTCTTCCCAAAACGGATGGGTTCGCAACAACAGGAATACACCGATATGCACGCTCAGAGAACCATAAAAGATCGCCGAGGATGAAGTAGGTCCTTCCATGGCCCGCGGCAGCCAGGTGGTGAAGGGAAACTGCGCCGACTTGATAGTGGCGGCGAGTATGAACATGATCACGATGAAGATGGCCATGCCGGAATAACCGGATCCCGTTGCGATTTCTTGTGCCTCACCCAGTTGCGAGAATGAAATATTCCGGTGGGTGAGGTGGTGCATCATCCACATGGCCAGCATGACCGCCACATCGCTGATACGGTAGTTAGAAACAGTTTTAAAGGCGTTCTTTACCGGCAAATAACGGTTACGGTAAAAGGCGATCAGCAGGAAGGAGCATATGCCCTTGATCTCCCAGCCGATGAAGAGGGTCTCAAAATTTCCTGAAAAAATGATGAAGTTAAAGCCCGCGGCGAATAAAAGGATGGTATTGAAAAAACGCTTGAACCCTTCATCCCGGTGCATATAATATTTGCTGAAGGTGGCAACCAGGAAGAACAGGAAGGATCCTACGATGCTGAACACGGCCGTTATCTCATCGTAATAAAACTGGATGGCAAAGACAAAATTTTCGGACTGGTACAATGTTGCCAGTTTATATTGTATGGGAGTACGTCCGTTTACCACCCATCCTGTCGCAAAAGCAAGGGCCGCCAGGATATAAAACACTTTGGATATCCTCACCACCCTGCCGATCAGTTTTTCATCCCTGTTCTTCCACAGGAGCGTGATGATAAAGGCGGCCAGCGGTACAAATATGAACAGGCTAATCGACCGGCTTAATATATTCTCGAGTTGATTCATTTCGCATTCCGTTTTGATTCAGTTGGCCGTTATTAATCCAGCAAATACACCGGCAGGTTCTCTTCGGTGGCATGCACGATATGATTGGTCTCCATTTCCCTCGCCCCTTCAATGAACTCTTCCATATTGCGGATCGTCCCGATCTCCCCGGCCGCCGTAACGGGATCGTACCGTTCAAAGACACCCTTCCTGAAATAATAGAATTGCTGTTCCTCCGGGTGAAGCGCGGCGATGTGCACCCATTCATTTTTATACCACTCAAACACTTCCGGCGTGGAAGAGATCGCCTTCAGCACGATCTCCGGGCGGTGTTCAACGATCACCAGCAGTCGCACGGGGTCATGCACTTCGATCATCTGCCAGGGGAGCCCGGGCCGCAAATCACCATCACTGCTGTTGGCGACACCGAACAGCCCCATTACATTATGCGGCAGTTTGGTTCCGGCGCCCATTTTGATATTATCCACCCGCGAAAAATAATATTCGAGATTAATTCCGCCGCACACCAAACCGATCGGGCGCATGACCCCGGTGAGGATCGAGCCATCGGGGTCGGTGGAGTAATCATAGCTGTTCAAAAAAGCGCGCCGGTCAAGGAATAAGCCTTTGGTCGTTTGCCTGCGGCCGATGATAGCGAGTGTATTGGTGCCATGACCCAGTTCAGGTCTTGGTTCAAATAAAGAAACGGAGCGGTCGTGGATGGCTTTCCGGACCTGTTCCAGTTTTTGCCGGGTATTAATGGAGGCAAACCGCCTGCTTCTTTCCTTTGCATTCAGGTTCAGTGCCGTTTCAAAATGCTGAATGTTTTGAACATGCAGGGCGGCATTGGGTGTTGTGAGGATCTCCTCATCGTAATAACCCATCACATCGGCAGCCGTATCATGCATGCAGCCGATGAACTGGGTTTCATCGGGGATCATTATTCCTTTCGAAGCCAGGACATCCCTGACTTTTTTATGGTTGAGAATATACGCCATCACCCTTGCGTTGGTGGCGCCGGGCCTGCCGCTGCAGGCGCCGCAATCATGCGCGCCATGGTGGGGATTATTAGCGCTGCTGCTTCCGTGCGCCACGATATATACGAGTGGAGCGAATTCCTTTACAAGGCCAATTCCACGGAGAAAACCCTCCGCCCTTGCCTGCATCTCCTCTACGGTATAACCGATCTGCAGCCCGTTCTCCGTATCGCCCGGGTCCCTGTTCTCGATCGTCAGCACCGAGCTTCTGTCCATATGTCCGTAGGCGTTGCTGATGGCCGGGCTCATCTTTGGCTTAAACAACATCTGGGTTTTCTTGGCCAGCGCCCAAAATCCATAGATGATGCTCAGTACAAATCCGGTAAAGACCCCGTGTGTATGTTTGGTATAAAGCGGTTCACCTTTACGGGTTGCGCGTGCCTCATACTCCTTGATCAGGTATTTAGGTGTTACGGGTGCGGGGCAGAGTTTGTCATAGAACTTGCTTCCCTCCTGCTGAAAATAAAATTCAACGCCGAAGAATCCGGGTGCGCCGAATGTTTCGGCGTTCCGTTCTACCGCTTCTATATGCCGTCGGATGGAATCTTCGCGTTCATCAATACAGAAAACAGCCTGGAAACTCCCGCCGCGTTGTAAGGCGGGAGTGGAAGACCCTGAAAGAACCGGGTCTGTTTTACTGGCGTCCATTGCAAGGGTTCCGTTCCCGGTTTTTGAGGAGTTAGCGAGTTGAATTCCTTTCAGTACCGAATCATAGTAACTCCATTCAAACGCGTCCTGCCAGCGTTCGATTACTTCGGCGAGTTCTGTCTTCGGCACATCGGCCATCAGGTCAACGGGCGGCGTTGGAACAGCGTACGCCAATGGCTTCCATTTTTTGCCGAGATGGTAATTCAGTGCATCCAGTTCCATCAGCAATTCAAACTCCACCAGTTCCTGCAAGGTGATCAGTTTCCGGTCGAGTAAGGTCTGCGGGTTATCTTCCACGGCCGAAACAAAACCGCTCCATCCATGATGGGCGAACTGCTGGTCAAATAAATACTGTTCGAAATACTCTTCTTTGCCAACGATCGTCCGCAATAACTCCGTGACGGAATAATCACCGGACAGGAATTTTTTCCGTACTGTTTTTGTTTTAAAAAAGCTTGCAAAACTGTTTTGCTCCAGTTCCTTCATGCTTTGAATAAATGATTTTCCGTTCACAGGGAAGCCCTCAACGGCAATACCCTGGTCAAGAAAAGCGCAAAGGATGCGGAAAAGCAACGGGTGCACCCTGTTATCCAGGTCGAACCGGAAGCGATCTTTCCAGTATTTCCGCAATTGCCCGATCCGGGGTTGGTTGATCACATCATACTCCTTTACCAGGAGCCGGTGTTCCCATTCCAGAACCGGGTCCTGGCCTTTTTTTTGAGCGATCACCCTTTGCAGAACATCTTTTCGGATACGTCCTGTCTGGTACATTTCCCTGTATTCCGCCAGTTGCAGGTGTACCTGGAAACCGAAGATCCTGGCGGCTTTAAAAATGGCATCATAGAACTTCGTGTGCTGAAAAGCGTGTAATGAATTGTGATGGATGAAATCCTTCAGCGCCTGTTGTGATGGCAGGAAATGTTTCAGCTCATGAAGAACATGCGCCGCGTCAAAGTGAACCGGGTGGCTCTCCGAAATTTGTTTGCCACCCGGTACCTGTATTTCCTGCGTGCTTACTGTTGTTCCCATCAGGTTGTTTTTACTGCTAAATCCTTTTCAGAATGCACGTGTACGGCATCCTCCATTTTATACTCCGGCTTGAAATTTTTCAGCGTTACGGCTATATTTTTTTCCTTTGAGCCATAGTTCACAAAATCACGGATCAGTTCCAGAATATCGTAATCGATATAAACGGTATGGGCCGCATTGATCACTACTTTGCTGTTACCCGGCAAATGTGCCAGTGTTTGCTTGACGGCCGCCTTATTCAGGAATGAAACTTCCTGTGCCAGGTCAATATGTATCGTTTCGCCTTCGTGGTGCTGTTCTTTCTTGAAGAAATAGGCCAGTTTCATATTTCCGCGAAGGATGGCGAATACACTCACCATGAGTCCGATCCCTACACCTTTCAGCAGGTCGGTAAATACCACCGCCACAACAGTTACTATAAAGGGCACGAACTGGTATTTGCCCGCCTTCCACATATGCCTGAACACTTTAGGGCTGGCCAGTTTCAAACCGATCATGATAAGGATCGCGGCAAGGCAGGCCATCGGCATTCGGTTCAGCAACCCCGGAATCGCCACCACCGCCACCAGCAGGAAAACACCATGGGCCATGGCCGACAACTTGGTTTTCGCTCCGGAATTTACATTCGCCGTAGTCCGCACGATCACAGAGGTCATGGGCAGACCGCCGAGAAATCCCGCCAGCATATTACCGACTCCCTGCGCTTTCAGTTCCGTATTGGCGCTGGAAAATCTTTTCATAGGATCCATTTTATCACCGGCTTCCAGGCACAATAAGGTTTCGATACTCGCCACCGCAGCGATTGTAACCGCCGTGATCCAGACCTCCGGTTTTGCGAACCCGGAAAAATCCGGCGTATTGAACTGCGCGAAAAATTCACTGAAGGAGGATGCGGTGGGCAATTTGACCAGGTGTTCGCCGGTGATAGCCAATGAGGGAGCTGCCGCTTTGAATATTTCATTGAGAAGGATGCCCACGATCACCACTACCAGCGCGCCTGGCAGCAATTTGATCTTTTTCAGCCAGGCCACCTTATTAAAGGCGACCAGGATGGCGAGTGAAACAACCGTGACAATGATGGCGCCGGCATGGGCATAGTTGAAAGAGTGTATGATTTCTCCCAGGAATCCCTTGTCGGCCGCGTCCATCAGTTCATAAGAAAAAAAATCGCCTTCATGTTCCTTATCATATCCAATAGCATGCGGTAATTCTTTTTTAATGATGATGATACCGATCGCGGTCAGCATTCCCTCGATAACCCCAGAAGGAAAATAGCTGGAAATGCTTCCTGCCTTTAAAAATCCAAGGGTGAGCTGAAAGGCGCCCGCCAGTAACACGGCGAGCAGGAATGTTTCATAACCCAGGTCGGTAATGGCGGCCAGCACAATGGCGATCAGCCCGGCCGCGGGACCTGAAACGCTGACATGGGAGCTGCTAAGCATGCCTACCACGATACCGCCCAAAACACCCGTAATGATCCCTGCGAAGGGAGGCGCCCCGCTGGCAACCGCAATGCCAAGGCAAAGCGGAAGCGCCACCAGGAACACTACCATTCCCGAAAGCATATCTGTTTTGAAATACTTCGTACTGATTTTCATTGGTGACCCTGTTTATGATTTATACGTTTGTCAATTGTTTTTCGTTCTTTTTTTTCCGGGTGAGATTCTTAAAGAAATCCACCTGCCCGTTCTCTATATTGTATACCCCGCCAACGATCCCGATCTCCCCTTTCTTGAACAGCTCTTTTACAATTTCGCTGCGGGTCAGGATCTCCTCCAGGCTGTTTTCAACATTGGCATAGGCAACTTCGTCATGAAACAAATGGTCTTTTGAATCCCTCAGCAAGGCTTTGCTGATGGAAGGCTGTATCCTGTCGAGCAGGGAAGTGATATGCCCGTCCTTCACACCCTGCTTGGCGCTTTTAATGGCGCCGCATTCGGTATGCCCGAGTACCATCAGCACTTTAGAGCCGACATATTTTACGGCATACTCGATACTGGCCAGTATGTCTTCGTTGACAATATTGCCGGCCACCCTGATACTGAACAGGTCACCCAGCCCCTGGTCGAAGATGAGTTCGGAAGATGTACGGGAATCCATACAACTGAGTATAACGGCGAAGGGAAATTGCCCCTCTCTTGTCTCATTGATCATTTCCAGGTGGTCGTGATCGCTGTTCAGGTTATTGATAAATCGCTTGTTTCCTTCCACGAGCAGTTCATAGCCCTGGTAAGGTGTCAGGTTCAATAAGAATTCTTTGGAATGCTTTCTCATGCTGTATATAATTTATTCGGATACCTTCAGAAATGAAGGCATCACTGTTAAGTAATAAGTTGTAAGTATTAAGTTGTAAGTAATAAGTAACAGGACTTTGATCAAAGCCTTGTGTACGTCATCTGTAAAGGAGAATTAAGCTGCGTTTGGCGGAGGTACCAGCAGCTCGCCGTGAAAGGCAATATAGGTCCCCGCATCACCGTGTTTATTGTATTGCAGGGCTATGGAAAAAGAGTGTTCATCGGTATGATGATCATGAAGATATTCCTCTGAAAAAGTACTGGAAGATGGAGCTTTTTCTTCTGTGGCGTTGCCGAAAGGACTGGAGTTTTCTTCCTCGCCGGTACCCGCGGGTATGGCGGAGTTGTCAGCGGAACATTGGTAATCGGCCAGTTCCTGTTGCGCAGCCAATACAAAGGGGGCGCTGATGGTCAGCCAGAGAAGGGCGAGTATCATGCCGATTGCCGCCAGCTTGTTACAAAAACTGTATATATTCCTGATCCTGTTCATTGAAAGTGCTGCAAGATAGTGTATAACGGATTTTTATCCAAACACATTATTGATTAAACGGGTTTTGTTACCGGTTGACGTAGTAACAGGTTTCCCTGACAATTGTTGAGCCAACT
>CAZEZE010000091.1:0-8996 GCA_964516445.1 uncultured Chitinophaga sp.
GTGCACAATGTGGGAGATAATTACAGTCCTTCCCTGAATTTCAGTTACACCTGGAAGGGAAAACCCGGTGAAACACTGCGGATCATTTCCGCCTATAATTTCTCCTATAATAAAAGCGACAGGGATTTCTTCCAGCAGTACTATCATCCCGATCATACCCCGAACGGGCAGGATACCACGCAGCAGCAATTAACGGATACCCGGATCAATGCACATAGCCTGCGGGCAAACTATGACAGGATGCTGGATAATAAAAAGACATTCCTTTCATTGGGTATGGCCTACAACCGCTCCAATAATCACATCCTCGTGGATGCCAGTTACAAAAAGAAACCCGAGGGAACCATGGAGCCCCTGGACCTGCTGAGCAATGATTTCTGGTTTCACCAGACGATCACCAGCTTCCGGGGTTCCGTAAAACAGGTTTTAGGAGAGAATTTTAGTTTTACGGCAGGTACCGCTGCAGAACGAACCGGTATTTTCTTTGAATTACTGAAAGAGGAACGTGATGTAAAGAACAATTACTGGACCTGGTTGCCCTTTGCGAACATCAATAAAACCTGGAAGGATAAACTAAGCCTCACAGCGGCGTACCGGCGGAGTATCAATCGCCCGGGAATTGGCCATTTGAATCCAACGGTTGATTTTTCAGATCCGTATAATATCCGGTTTGGCAATGAAAAATTAGTGGCTTCTTCCGCGCATAATTTCGACCTTGTGCTGGGTCGCACAAAGCCTAAATATTACGTGAACCTGGGCCTGGGATATAATATCGTAGATGATGTATTCAGCCAGGTGCGGTCCCTGCTGACGGATGGGAAGACACAGATCACCTGGGAGAATATCAGCGGAAGAAAGGAATATGAAATCAGTTCCTGGAACGGGGTGACGCTTTCCAAAAAACTGAAGGTGAACCTGAGCACCAGTTTCATCTACAGCAAATACAGTGCATTTGATAAAACAATACGGAAGTTCAGGGATGGGGGTTCGTTCACCTCCAATATCAATTATACTTTTACCCCAACAGACCTTTGGAACATTACCGGTCGCTTCAACCTCAACCGCTTTGCCAGTCCGCAGGGTTATGCCCGCTGGACCACCAGCATGAACCTGGGTGTGCAACGGAAATTCTTTGCAAAGAAACTCGTGGTTACCATCAATGCTATCGATCCCTTTGTACAACAGCAAAACCGGGTCTTCACTTACGGCCCCAATTTCAACTTTGAAAGTTTCAGTACCACCCAAACCCGTAACTACAGGCTGAGCCTCGCGTATAATTTTACCAATGCGGGTAAGAAAACGGTGAAGAAGTAAGGACTGCTATTTTGAATCAGATATGTAAAGGGCAAAAAATCGTTGGTTTACCATCTTTGTGTTACTTCGTGACCCAGCATATTTGTGTTAAAAAAAGAGCGGAAGACCGGACTCGAACCGGCTACCTACAGCTTGGGAAGCTGTCGCTCTACCAGGTGAGCTACTTCCGCTTATGAGTCTGACGGTTTCCGTCTTACTCATAAGCCGGAAGATTCGGTATTCCGAATTAGTGTCAGACGGAGACCCTCGGACACTAATTTAAGAAACCGCGGATGAAAAAGAAAATCTTTTCCCCAGCCAGCTCTCTTTAACCGGAATGATCCACCTGTGCTCCAGTTCTTCCTGCGTTTGCACCAGGTTGTTGAAATACAGGGTGTCTTCCGTAATAAAACCGTTTTGGATGGCATACTGAATTTGGGAGAGCGGCAGCAATTGGATCTTATCATTTACCACAAATGCAAGGGTGGTCCGGTCAAACATGTTCACCCTAAAACGTTTTTCAATTTCCTTGATCAGGTGCACTGAACTGTCCGTGCTGCACCCGCTTACGCCGGTGGCCATTTCATCTGCAACGAGGATAATGAACTGCCCGAAGAAAAGGTGGCCGGCACCTTTTACACGGGCGCCATGACTGAGCCATTTTGATGTGAAGTCTTTCAGCATATCTTCGATTTCCAGGGCTTCTCCCATAGAAAAAAGACGGCTGGACTGGTACACCCATACTCTTGAGCCTGCATGAAAATTACCGTCAAGAAGGTATTTATATTCCAGGTTCATGCCGCTAAATTACAGCAATTTCCAACCTGAATGATAATCCTTAAATACGTACTATGCAACTCACCCGCTGGAATTATTCAAAGGAAGAATGGCAGCATTTCCTGCACTGGAAGACCCGGAAAAAAGGCATACTGTTTTTTTTCTTCCGCAGGCTTCTGCCGGTAAAACTACAACAGGTGCCGGAGATCAGGATTATGGCCGACCGGGTCTGGATCAATGATATGCATCAGCCCTTTCAGAACAGTTTCCGGCAATTCAGGGAGATCAATATCCGGGAAGCAGGAGAGGTCAATATTCTTGAGATCAGTTATGAACAATCCAACAGGATATCTGAAATACGGGTACCGATACCCAAAGGAAAATTAAGGGAGGCTTTTGAGGTGCGGGAACGTCTGCTGATGGATAACGGATCAGCCGGCTAAACTGGCCGCGACAAGTTCGGCCACATCCAGGACCTGCACCTGGTCTTCTTTTTCCGCCAGTTTAACTCCGTCCGTCATCATGGTATTGCAGAACGGGCAGGCCGCGGCAATGATACCGGCGCCAGTGCCGATAGCTTCCCGGCTGCGTTCAATATTGATACGGGATTCGCCTTTTTCCTCTTCCTTGAACATCTGCGCACCACCGGCCCCGCAGCATAACCCGTTACTCCTGCATCGTTTCATTTCCACCAGTTCCGCATCCAGGGCTTCCAGCACTTTCCGGGGGGCCTCGTATATATCATTGGCCCGGCCCAGGTAACAACTGTCGTGGTAGGTGATCTTTTTCCCTTTGAATACACCGCCTTCTTTCATCCTGATCTTTCCTTCGTCGATCAGTTGCTGAAGGAAACTGGTATGGTGAATAACTTCGTAATGTCCGCCGAGCACCGGGTATTCATTTTTAAGCGTATTGAAGCAATGGGGACAGGCGGTCACGATTTTTTTGATGCCATAATTATTCAGGACCTGAATATTCTGGTAGGCCATCATCTGGAACATAAATTCATTCCCTGCACGACGGACCGGGTCGCCGGTACACATTTCTTCTTTACCGAGGATGGCATAATCGACACCCACTCTATCGAGTATCGCTACAAAGGCTTTGGTGATCTTCTGGGCACGCTGGTCAAAACTGCCGGCACAGCCAACCCAGAAAAGAATTTCGGGTGTCCGTCCGCTGGCAGCTAATCCGGCAACAGTATTAATCGTCATGGGTGCAAATATCCTATTAAATCCGCGTATTTATTATCAGTCAAAGATGCCCGCAATTGCCACGATCACCAGAATGAATAATATAACAATCAGCCCCAGCGTGATCCATCCCAGCAGCTTTCCGACCTTCGCTTTAGCGTCAGAAGGGTCCCTCTTGGTGCCTAAGGTTCCAAGGACAATGGCCAGTAGAGCAGAAACCAGTGAAGCGATGATCACATAGGGAAGGAAAAGTCCCGCTACGAGCAACCCCGCAGCCACTAACCCGAAAATAAAAGCGGTTTGTCCCAGGGATCCGCCTTCCTGCCTTTTCGCGGGTTTCGGTTTCTTTAGAACGGACTTCTTCAGCAATTGGCCGGCCAGGCTTTTTGAAAAACCGTTGGCCCCTGAATTTTTTAGTTGTCCCTTGAGCAACCAGAAAGAGACTTTTTCTTTAAAGGTAAATTTTCTTCCTGCCAGTTTTTGGAGGTCCTTTAATTTATAGGTAGCGATTTTTTCCAATACTGTTTGCAATAGTGAAGTCCCGTCGGCAACCGGAGTGGTGGCTGCCCGGGCTTCAGGGATATAAAAGATGGAGCTGAACAATAAAACCGAAGTGACAATACATTTTCTCATAGCATAAGTTTGAACTAAAACTAATTCATCATGAATATATTGCCAAATTATTGGTTCAATAACTATTTTTGTTCATACAGAACACGATGAAGAAAATTTTTCAAAAGCTGTTGAACTGGGAACGCTGGAATTTTTATGTCCTCTATTTCCCCATCGGCCCGGTTTGGCTCTGGTACTGCCTGCGAAGCTGGAATTTCTGGTTTTTCAGTTCTTCCAATCCCTCCATCACATTCGGTGGATTCGAAGGGGAGGGTAAAAAGGAAATGTATGACCAGCTTCCGGGTAACCTGGTACCGAAAACGATCTATATCATGCATGACGCACCTGTAGGGCAGGTGTTGCAGCAGGTTAAAGAGGCGGGATTCACCTATCCGTTTATTGTAAAACCGGATGTAGGGATGAAAGGGATCCTATTCAGAAAGATCGATAACGAGGAACAACTTGTCAAATACCATGAAAAGATCCCGGTGGAGTATATCGTCCAGGACCTGGTTTCCCTGCCGGTTGAAGTCAGCGTGTTCTACTATCGTTACCCCTGGGAACAGAAAGGGGTGGTGAGCGGTTTTATTGATAAAGAACTACTGCAGGTCATTGGGGATGGCCGTTCTACCCTCCAGGAACTGGTGCAGGCACATCCCCGGGCAAGATTCAGAAAAGAAGAAATGCAGCACCGCCATGGGCATCGTTATGACAGGGTGATCGAAGCGGGTGAAATATTCTTCCTGTCCTTTGCCGGTAATCATAACCGCGGCGCGCATTTTACCAACCTGCACAAGGAAATCGATGAAGACCTGCACCGGGTCTTTGACGAGCTCAGTCATTTTAACGGTAAGTTCTACTATGGCCGTTATGATATAAAGACCACATCGATCGAAGACCTTAAAAAGGGAAAGAATTTTATGATCCTGGAGTTTAATGGTTGCGGTGCGGAACCCAATCATATTTATGATTGCGGAATGAGCATATGGAAGGCGTATGGAGTCATCCTCCATCACTGGAAGGCCCTTTACAGGATCAGCCGGTACAACCATAAGAACGGGACTCCCTACTGGTCGTTCCGGAAGGGCTGGAAATATCTTGCCGATGCTAAAAAACATTTCAGGTTGCTGGAGAAATACGACTGATCCGGTCAACGGCTGATGGTAACTTAATCATTCCTTCTTACTTTCGTCCCGTGCACCCCTTATTGAAAATATTCTTCACCGGTATGCTGGTTAGTTTCCTGGGATCCCTTCCCCTGGGTACACTCAACATCGCGGCTATGCAGATATCGGTGTCGGACGGAGTTACGCAAGCCATGCTTTTTTCCGCCGGTTCCCTGCTGGTGGAGATCGTATATGTCCGGCTCTCCCTGGTAGCGATGGACTGGATCAGAAAACAGGAAAGAATACTGAAAGCGCTGGAGTGGATCACCTTGCTGATCGTGGTGGCGCTGGCGGTTTCCAGCTTTTATGCCGCCCTGAACCCGGCCGTGGAAAAAAATATTGTTTTAGACAGCCCCCTTCCCAAGTTCCTGTTGGGTGTTGTCATGTGCGCCGTGAACCCGGTACAGATACCATTCTGGTTCGGGTGGAGTACCGTGCTGTTCACAAAAAAAGTCCTGCTGCCCCGAACGGATCACTATAATTCCTATATCCTGGGTATTGGCCTGGGCACATTCATCGGGAACTGTGTCTTTATCTTCGGCGGGCTTCTCATCGCAAGTAAGATCAGCAACAACCAGGATATCCTGAACTGGATCATCGGAGGAATATTTGCTGTCACGGCCATCCTCCAGCTCTGGCGCATCCTAAAAAAAAAAGACCCCGTACACAACCTGGAACACCCGGAGGACGATATCCCCGATTTCGAAAAAAAACTTATTGACTAAAAACGAAAACCTATGGCTGTTAAAGATGCATTTATCGCTGAACTGAATTTTGAGTCTTCCCTGACACGGAAAATGCTGGAAAGGGTTCCGATGGACAGGAAAGACTGGAAACCGCATGAGAAATCCATGTCACTGGGGCGGCTGGCCACCCATATTGCTGAAACAATTCACTGGGTCACTGCGATCGCACATATTGATGAGTTTGACTTTCAGAAAGATTATAAATTTAAGCCGGAGAGCGCCGCTTCAACCGGGGATCTGATCAAAAGATTTGAAACGCACCTCCAAACGGCACTGGGCGACCTGTCAAAAATGAGCGACCCGGATTTTGATGCAATATGGACCGTAAGAAACGGGGAGCAGGTCATGTTTCAGCTTCCTAAAAAAGTGGCTGTCAGGGGATGGGCGTTCAGTCATTTGATCCATCACAGGGGGCAGTTGTCTGTGTATCTCCGGCTGCTGGATGTGCCGGTTCCGGGTATGTATGGTCCGAGCGCGGATGAAATGGGCTGATCATTTCAATTCTTCCGCCCATTTATCCCGTTCATCGGGACTGAATTTCCAGGGCGCGAAATTATTTTCCACGTTGCTGAACATAGCCGTCCATTCCTGCGGTGAATTGCTTTCTTCCATCACCAGGTAACGGCGAAGCTGTAATATGATATCCAGCGGGCTGATACTGACCGGGCATTCCTGCACACAGGCATTACAGGTGGTGCAGGCCCTGAGTTCTTCCACAGAAATGTAATCATGCAATAAACTCTTGCCGTCATCTTTGTATTCCTTGTTGGCATTGATATTTTTACCGATCACCTCCAGCCTGTCGCGTGTATCCATCATAATTTTCCGGGGTGAAAGAAGTTTGCCCGTGATAGTAGCCGGACAGGCGCTAGAACATCGTCCGCATTCAGTGCAACTATAGGCATCCATCAGGTTTTTCCAGCTCAGGTCCATGACATCCTTAGCACCGAATCGCTGCGGTGTGCCGGGTTCAGCGGGTGCCGTTTCCGGTTGCATGGCATACAATACTTCATTTTGAATGGATGACATATTCTCCATTTCACCCATGGGCTTCAGTCTTGCATAATAGGCATTAGGGAAGGCCAGGATGATATGCAGGTGTTTGGAATAGGGGAGGTAATTCAGAAAGGCAAAGATGCCCGCGATATGCAACCACCAGCAGCCTCTTTCAATGATCTGTAAACCTTCATTGCTCATCCCGTTCAGAACCGGATGAAGGTATTGTGATAATATGAAAGTCCCGGTCGGGTGTGCAGCATAGTGTTCAACGCCTCTTGCCTGCAGCAGCGTATCGCTGGCGTTCAGGAAAAGGAAAAGAGACATCAGCACAATTTCAGTGAGGAGGATAAAATTTGCGTCACTTCGCGGCCACCCATCCAGGTCCTTACTGATAAACCGTTTGAGCCTGATGATATTCCTTCGTACCAGGAAAATAAGACAGGCCAGCAACACCAGCAGCGCCAGTACTTCAAATGCATTGATCAGGAATGTATAAAATCCTCCCAGCGGGGCCGCGAACATCCGGTGCCTGCCTGTAATGCCGTCCAGTACGATCTCCAGCACTTCTATGTTGATGATGATAAACCCGGCATACACAAAGAAGTGCATGACGGCTACCAGCGGGTTGCGGAACATTTTCTTCTGACCGAAAGCGAGCAGCAATACATTCATCCGGCGCTGCGAAGGATTATCATTAAGGTCTTCCGCCCGGCCAAGCCTGATATTGCGTCCGATCTCCCTTGCTTTCCCGGCAAATAGCCAGATAGAGATACCGCTTATAATAATAAAAAGGATTTGCTGGGCTACTTGCATGGTTATGCATTTTTCAGGAGCTAATTTACAGCTTGTTACCTGAAGTCATTGAAAATGTACGGTATGAAAAGGATATTTTACATGTTGGTCAGCTTTTCGGTTATTTCCCCAAATGATGCCTTCGCCCATTATTCCGTGGATAGCCTGAAGATCCTGTTTGCCGGGAACAGCCTCACCTATACCAATGACCTTCCATCCCTGGTGCAGGAATTCGGAAAGTTTGACAGTGTTACTGTCGTTTATAAATCCTTATTGTTTCCTGATTATTCACTGGAAGATCTTTGGAACGGGGGTGAAGTGGAAGAAGAGATCGAAAGGGGGAATTATGATTATGCGGTTTTGCAGCAGGGGCCTTCGGCATTACCCGGATCACAGCAGTTATTACTGGAGTATACAGGAAGATTTGCTGAAGTATGTAAAAGGAACGGAACAAAACTGGCCTTGCTGATGGTCTGGCCTTCCAAAGCACGGCTCTTTGATCTCGGTAATGTGATCGCATCCTATACAGGGGCCGCCAAAAAGACCGGGTCATTGCTCTGCCCGGCCGGGCTTGCATGGAAATATGCATGGCAATCCGCTGAAGCCCCGCCGTTGTACGGTACCGACGGGTTTCATCCCGGTATAGACGGCAGCCTGCTGGCAGCGATGACTGTTTATGGCAGGCTTTCCGGAAAGACCGGCTTTGATTTTGTGGATTTTGAAAGATGTACCTGGAAGCTGTTAATCGCTAAAGAAAAATTTAAAATATTAACTGAAGCGGCGGCAAAAGCATTGCTGGAATAAAACGGGTTTAGAACATAATGAGATGGCCTTTCAGTTTCCCGTTGGATAATTCCAGGGCAGGGGCGGGAAACTTGAATGCACTCAGAACCGTAAACAGGAACTTCAGTCCTTTTTTATCTGTTTTTATCTTTGTCCAGTCAATATCGGGAGCAAGATACCATTGACGGTAACGGGGTATATCGGGGCGGCTGAATAGGATCGCGCCATTATCATCCCTCGCAATGTTCTCCCTTCCGCCGAACATTCCTTCAGCTCCATAACCAAGAGAAAGGGATAGCCAGGCAGGCAAGTTTGACCGGGAGAAAAAAGAACGCAGGTTGGCGCTGGCCCAGTAGGTCTGCCCGTTATAATCTTTCAGCATCCGTTCCGCTGAACTTTTTCCAAAAAGAATATCGCTTCGCCGGTCCAGGGAGGCGTCGGAATAGTTTTTCCGGTGAAACGAGAATTTTAGCTGGATCCGTTGATCATCCCAGGCGAGTTCCTGTGCCACAAATGCCCCGCTTCCAAGGATATTGGCGCCAAAATCACCCCAGCTCCATCCCCATTCGGCACTGAAACCATCCAGCACTTCGATCACTGTTTGGTAAAAAGCGCCGCTCATGCCCCCGATCCAT
>CAZEZE010000092.1:0-8949 GCA_964516445.1 uncultured Chitinophaga sp.
CTGCTCAAGATGGGTGGCTGGATCATGATCCCGCTTGCCATTATGCTGCTCGTGGCTGTTTATGTTTTCGCGGAAAGGACCATTGCCATCCGCAATGCGGCGAAGATCGACAGCAATTTCATGAATATCATCCGCGATAACATCGTCAGCGGTAATATCACTGCCGCCCGCAATTTCGCCAAGAACACCAATAACCCCGTTGCCCGGATCATCGACAAGGGCATTCAGCGGATCGGGAAGCCGATCGATGGTATTGAGAAAAGCATGGACAATGTGGGTACCCTCGAAATGTACAAACTGGAAAAAAACCTCGGTGCGCTTTCCGTGATTTCCAAGGCCGCGCCGATCTTCGGTTTCGTGGGAACACTGGTGGGACTGATGCAGTTGTTTTCCCGGATCAATACTTCCAATGAATTTGAAGTGGGCACCATTGCCGGTGGTATTTATACCAAACTGATCACTTCCATTACCGGGCTGGTGATCGGCCTGGGCGCTTACCTGGCCTATAGTTACCTGAACACGCAGATCGACAAGACCTCGAACAAAATGGAAGCGGCTTCCGCTGATTTCCTGGATATCCTGCAAGAACCCACCCGCTAAACAATCCGCCTGATGAAATTCAGAAAAAAACATAAAGGAGAAGCTTCGGAGGTCTTTACCGACTCGCTGAATGATATCCTCTTCATATTACTGATGTTCTTCCTCATTGTGGCTACGCTGGCCAACCCCAACGTGGTGAAAGTGGGCTTGCCCAAAGGAACCAAGGACACGAAGGCCAAACAGGACATCATGGTTTCAATCGACAAGAATCAGCAATACGCCATCGGCAGCAAGAGAGTGCCCGCCGACCAGTTTGATTCATTGCTTTCCCAGGAGATCCGGAAATACCGGGCACTGCGTGACACACCCATCGTGGTGATCAATGCCGATACCGGCGCCTACTACGGTGAAGTGTTCCGCGTGATGCGGATTGCGAAGCGGGATTCGGCGAAGGTTGTTGCCCGGATAGATCAGTAGTTAGTAGTCGGGAGTTAGGAGTTGGGAGTTAGGAGTTAGGAGTTAGGAGTGGTTCCCCGGGTATATGGAAATTGTTTACTGATGGCGGGGCGAATCTTGCTCAGTTTCCAAGTGCTTACGATGATGTAATTTATGAAAAATGATACCTAATTTAATTTAATCCGTATGCAAAAAAATAGAAATACTAAAATTTAAGCGACCGGACTCCTAACTCCCAACTCTTAACTCCCAACTCCTAACCGCTCTCATCATTCTGTCCTTTCCATGTATATCCTTTTTCAGCTCAGTGCTAAATCCGGCTTCGAGGAATATTGCTGTGGTTGCTTCTCCCAGGCTTTCGTGGATCTCTGCATAAATCGAACCGTTATTGTTCAGGTTTGTCATACCGAATTCAGCAATGGCCCGGTAAAAAACAAGCGGATCATCATCGGGAACGAAAAGGGCCGTGGCCGGTTCATATTTCAGGACATTCGGCTGCATGGTTGCCATATCTGATGCTGGTACATAGGGCGGGTTGCTGACAATGATATCGAATTCGGGAAGTAAATGCCATTGTTTCCTGTCAAGAAAATCCAGGTGCATAAAATTTACATCGGTGCCCAGGGAGGCTGCATTTCTTCTGGCTACCACCAGCGCCTTTTCGCTGATATCGCAGCTCCGGACATCCGCTTTACGGATCCTTCTTTTCAGGCTAATGGGGATGCATCCGCTGCCACTGCCGACGTCCAGTATATTTATTTCATCAACCGGGAATCTGCAGTTGCTGATGATCCATTCCACCAGTTCTTCGGTTTCTGGCCGGGGGATCAGTACATTTTCATCTACATAAAAACGAAGTCCGCAAAACCAGGACTCATTCAGTACATACTGGACAGGTTCATGTAGAAGGAGTCTTTTGACAATAGCATTCAACCTTGCTTCTTCCTCCGGGGTAATGGCCGCGTTCTTATAGATCATCCGTTCTGCTTTTTTCGAACCTGTCAGGTTCTCCATCACCAGGTCCGTGATGGCGGCCGCTTCGCCCTCTTCGTAGATGCTGCGCAGTTTATTCAGCAGAAAATAGGTTGATTCCTGTAGGGTCATAGAGCAAACTTACTAAACAGTCGGCAGTCGGGCAGTCATGCAGTCATGTAGTCTCCTGTCGACTGAGCATTTACCAACTGTCAACATCTTTGAATTGTAGTTCTCTGACCGTGGACTGTGGACTGCGGACTGAGGACTGAGGACTGAAGACTGCTGACTGAAGACTGCCGACTGAACAATAGGGAATAGTTATCTTTGCAAGCACTCATTCACGATTAACGACTCCCGCCACCGCTCCGGCTTCGGCGGGCAAGCACGACTCACGATTGACGACTCACGAACAATACATGCAGCGCTGCCTGGAACTGGCGAAACTGGGGGCAGGATATGTGGCGCCTAATCCCATGGTAGGAGCGGTGTTGGTGAACGACGACAGGATCATCGGGGAGGGCTGGCACAAGGCATATGGAGATCCGCATGCGGAAGTAAATTGTATCAATAAGGCTGTTCAAAACGGACATCGTGCTTTAATACAAGATTCAACTTTATACGTATCACTTGAACCCTGTGCCCATTTCGGTAAAACACCCCCGTGCACAGACCTTATCATAAAACATAAGATACCCGGGGTGGTTATCGGGTGCCGCGACCCGTTTGAGAAAGTGAGTGGAAGAGGTATTGAAAAATTGAAAGCCGCGGGGGTAAATGTGGAAGTTGGCGTGCTGGAACATGAATGCGAAGAACTGAATAAGCGCTTCTTTACTTTTCATACAAAGAAGCGGCCTTACGTGATATTGAAATGGGCGGAGACGGGGGATGGATTCATCGCCCCTCCCTTGGAGGGGTTTGGGGAGGCTTCCGTTGTTCGACGTTTACAGATCAGTAACGAATACTCTAACAAACTGGCCCATCAATGGAGGGCTGAGGAAGCAGCTATACTGGTTGGAACGAATACCGCTTTATACGATGATCCTGAGTTAACCACGCGGTTATGGCCGGGCCCTTCACCAGTTCGATTGGTGGTGGATATGAACTTAAAATTGCCTCCCTCATTGAAAATTTTCAATCGCAGGGTTAGGACCATTGTCTTTAATGCGATTAAAAATGAAGAAGCTGGGAACCTGCAATATTTTCGGGTAATCAAGGACGTAAGCCTCGTTCAGCAGATCCTGACAGCCCTAAACGAATTAAAACTACAGAGCCTGATAGTGGAAGGTGGCGCCAGGTTTTTGCAATCGTTCATTGATGAAGGTGCCTGGGATGAGGCGAGGGTAATTACTAATGGAGATTTAGTAATTCATCAAGGTCTTAAAGCGCCAATACTAAGCAAGACTAAAAAGCGCGAGGAGCAAAAATTACTCAATGATAAAATTGTAATTTATTTACCATCAGAAACCACTCACGATTCACTTCTTACGCCTCACGTCCGCAAAGCATGATCAACGACGCATCCTTCAACAGCATAGAAAAAACTTCTGTCGCCGAATTCAAAGACCGCGGCAGCCGCTTCATTGCCTTTGCCTATCCTATCACACGCGTGGAAGAGTTCAAAGAGAAACTGGCAAGCCTTAAAAAAGAACATCACAAGGCCGTACATCATTGTTTCGCTTACCGTTTGGGAACGGATGGTAACAATTTCCGGGTGAGCGATGACGGCGAACCTTCCGGATCAGCGGGCCGTCCCATCCTGGGACAGATCGACAGCAGGCAGCTTACCAATGTGCTCATCATCGTGGTCCGGTATTTTGGCGGCACTTTACTGGGCGTACCCGGACTGATCAATGCATATAAAACTTCAGCTGCACTTGCTTTGGAGGCAACAACCATTGTTCAAAAACCGGTTTTGATCAATTACCGCCTGCAGTTTGATTATACCCTGATGAATGAGGTGATGAAAGGGGTGAAACAATCGGACTGCCAGGTATTGAAGCAGGAGATGCAGTTGTTTTGTTTGCTGGAGATAGGAGTGCCAAAGACCAAACTGGAAGAGGTGCTGGAGAGGTTGAAGGACCTGAGAGGGGTGGCTGTGGAGAAACTTTAGTTTGTCGTCAACTGGGATAAAACAGGAATGCGAAGCTTCCGGTTGCTCAATGTCCTTTTACTATGATTTGAAAAGTATGCGGCTGGAAAGGTTATTTAAATCTCGCACTCACTACCAGCTCCTTACTCCCCGCTGTATACACATAAAATCCTTCGCTGCTCTTCACGCCAAGTTTGCCGGCAGTTACCATATTTACCAGCAGCGGACAGGGGGCGTATTTGGGATTGCCGAAACCATCGTGGAGAACATTCAGGATGGCGAGGCAAACATCCAGGCCGATAAAATCAGCAAGCTGCAGGGGGCCCATGGGGTGGGCCATGCCGAGTTTCATGACTGTATCGATCTCTTCCACACCAGCCACACCTTCGTATAAACTGCAAATGGCCTCATTGATCATCGGCATCAGGATGCGGTTGGCGATAAAACCGGGGTAATCGTTGACCACGCAGGGAGCCTTGCCCAGTTTTTTGCTCAGTGCAACAATGTTATCAGTTACATCTTTTTTTGTGGAATAACCGTTAATGATCTCTACCAGTTTCATAACCGGTACGGGATTCATGAAATGCATCCCGATCACATTACCGGGGCGGTTGGTCACGGCCGCGATCTTAGTAATGGAGATACTGGAAGTATTTGTGGCGAGGATCGCCTCTTTGGGGGCATAAGCATCCAGTTGCTCAAATATCTTCAGTTTCAGTTCCACATTCTCTGTGGCCGCTTCCACCACCAGCGCGGCATCTTTCACCCCTTCCACCAGGTTTGATTCGATTTTGATATTGGAAAGTGTCTGTTCTTTTTGTTCAGGGGTAAGCGTACCCTTCGCTACCATCCGGTCGAGGTTCTTGCCAATAGTGGCCAGTGCATAGTCCAGGTGTGATAACGAAACATCCACCATAGTTACCTTAAACCCGTTCTGAGCAAAAACATGCGCGATGCCATTGCCCATAGTTCCCGCACCGATTACTGATACACTCCCATTGATTGTCATATGTTCCCGGTTTTCCTTTGCCCCTAAAGTGGAGTTTTGTAGAACTCTTTCAGGGTAAGTGTGATTGATTCTTTATCCCTGCAAAAATAGGTATTCGCGCTTATCACTATTAATTTCAGCCAAAGTCAAATGGAATGCTGCTTAAGACCACCTTGGCTTTGAATTGTGTTGACTTTACAACTCTGTGTGAATCAAAAATCAAATACATTGAAAGTAGTTGTAAAAAATAATGACTATTTGATCTAAGTCTCCCCTTAAGGGGGCAGGGGGTTGTATTTACTTACTTTTAAAATCCCCCCTCTTCCACGCCTCTATAAAACTCGCCCATGCGGCCGGGTTGAAAAGATTCTGCGGGGGCAGGGCGCCCTGGTAGGTAGCTTTGTTCGCGATCTTATTGAACTGTATCCGTGTGGCTTCACCGCCATCTCCCGGAATGGTCCTCATCCAGATCCGGCGTTTGGCCACACTGGTATTTTGACGTGCGATCTCGATATCGTCATCGGGTACTTTATTCTTTGCAAAGTCACGGGCAAACTGGTCAGGGGTGGGCCGGGGTTTAATGATCGTTGCCGGAAGATAGACCGTATCGATCACCATCAGTTGTACCACGCTGTACTGGTTACCTTCAAGGTTACGGGGGATGCTGATGGTCTTGGGCTTGTAGGTTACGTGGGTGAACTCCACCTGGTCGCCTTTCAGCACCACAATGGAAAAAACTCCTTCTGCATTAGTGATCGTTCCCCTGTTCTGGCCCTTCACCATAATACTTACGGCCGGAATACCTACCAGGCTGTCGGCTGTCATCACCACACCGTATAACTGGACAACGGAGTCACGGGAGGTCTCAAACTGCGCACGGGCCGTCTGGGTATAAAAAAGGAACAGTAAAAGGGTATAAAGTAGTGGTTTCTTCACTGCGCCAAAAATAAAGACAAGTTGCTGATTTCGTAAAACAAAATGACCCTGCCAGTGGTTAACTTTGCTGCTTCAACTGACTTTTAACAAATACTTGGAGAATGACAAAAGAAAAAATTCTGGAAGCGCTGGGCAATGTGCAGGAACCGGACCTTGGCAAAGACCTGGTAACACTCAATATGGTGCAGGAGGTGGAGATCGAGGGTAACTATGTTTCCTTTACAGTGGTGCTTACTACGCCGGCCTGTCCGATGAAAGATATGATAAAGAACGCCTGTATCAATGCTATCAAACTCCTGGTGAGCAAAGACGCGATCGTGAATGTGAAGTTCACGGCCAATACGTCGACAAAAAGGACTGATACCGGCGCCGTTCTGCCAAAGGTGAAGAATATCATAGCCGTGGTGAGCGGAAAAGGGGGTGTGGGTAAATCCACCGTGGCCGCCAACCTGGCCCTTGCCTTATCGCAGGGCGGTGCAAAAGTGGGATTAATGGATGCTGATATTTACGGTCCGAGTGTACCGATCATGTTCGGTGTGCGCGGCGAACGACCGATGATGATGGAAGTGGGCGAAGAAAAGGCGATGATCGCGCCCATTGAAAAATACGGTATCAAACTGATGAGCATCGGTTTGCTGGTCGATGAAAAAAACGCAGTGGTATGGCGCGGACCCATGGCCAGCAGCGCGATCCGGCAGTTTGTAACGGATGTGTACTGGGATGAACTTGATTATCTTGTTGTGGATATGCCTCCCGGTACGGGGGATATTCACCTTACGTTGATGCAAACCGTTCCGGTAACCGGAGCCGTGATCGTAACAACACCGCAGGATGTGGCGCTGGCCGATGCGCGAAAAGGCATCGCCATGTTCGGGCAGGCACAAATGAATGTGCCCGTGATCGGCCTGGTGGAAAACATGAGTTATTTCACACCCGCAGAATTACCCGAAAACAAATATTATATTTTCGGAAAGGACGGAGGAAAAAGACTGGCAGATGAATATGATATTCCTTTCCTTGGCCAGATACCGCTGGTGCAGGGTATCCGTGAAGGAGGCGATACCGGTGTACCCGCAATGGTCGGAGAGGATGAGATCACTAAAAAAGCATTCCGGGACTTTGCTTCTATTGTGGTCAGGAGTATTGCCATGCGAAACGCTGATATGAAATCCGAAAAGATCGCGGCCACCGTTTAACCCCTCCAGAATTATGTATAACCTTCCTTACTTCAAGGAAAATGACCCCGAAACTGTAATGCAGTTCATGCGGGATCATCCCTTTGTCTTTTTGAGCGGTGTGCAGGAAGATAATAAGCCGGTGGCGACGCAGGTCCCTGTGTTCATTGATGAAAGGGAGGGAAAGTTTTTCCTTTCCGGGCATATGATGAAGAATACGGATCACCATAAAGCATTTGAACACAAGCCTGATGTTCTGGCCGTATTTACCGGCCCGCATTGTTATGTCAGCGCCACCTGGTACGATAATCCGCAACAGGCCAGCACCTGGAACTATATCAGTGTGCACGCAAGGGGGCGGATACATTTTGGCGGTGAAGAAGAACTGGTAACCGCTTTAAAACGCCTTACCCTGCATTATGAGAGCAATAATGCAGGCTCCTCAACGGTATTTGATAATTTGCCGGCAGCCTACCGGGAACCGCTGATGAAAGCGATCGTGGCTTTTGAGATAGAGGTTACTTCTGTGGAGAATGTTTTTAAACTCAGCCAGAACCGGGATGAAAAAAGTTATGATAACATTATTATCCACCTGAAACAGCAGGAAGGCGACGGAAAGCTTATCGGGGAACTGATGGAGCAGCGTAAATCAAAAGTATTCTCACCATGAAAACTTTCCTTTCGTTTTTTTTTATAACGGCCATCATGAGTTGTTCCGATCCAAAAAAAATTGCAACTACCAGTGAAAAATCAGGACAGGAGACTTTTGACATCCAGGGTCACCGCGGCTGCCGCGGCCTGATGCCTGAAAACACTATACCCGCCATGATCACCGCGATCGACCTCGGTGTTACCACCCTGGAACTGGACGTGGTGGTCACAAAAGATAAAAAGGTCATCGTTTCACATGAGCCCTGGTTCGGTAAGAATATCACTACCAAACCCGACGGGTCTTATATGGGCGATATGGAAGAGAAGCGGTTCAATATCTACTGGATGACCTATGAACAAACAAAGGATTTTGATGTGGGTATGAAGCCTCACCCGCTCTTCCCCCGCCAGCAAAAAATGAAAGTGAATAAACCCCTGCTCTCCGACCTGATTGACAGCGTGAATGCCGCCATGATGATCCGCAGAAGGCCCTTTCCTTTTTTCAATATCGAGATCAAGTCAGATACGCTGGGCGACGGGGTCTTTCACCCCAAAACAGAGGAATTCGCGGAACTGGTAATGGCAGTGATCAGGGAAAAGAAACTGGAAAGTCAGGTCAATATCCAGTCATTCGATTTCAGACCACTTCGTTACCTGCATGATAAATATCCCACCATCAAATTAGCGATGCTGCTGGAAGGAACAGATAAGCGGTCCGTGGATGAACAGCTAAAGTCGCTGGGATTCACACCGGCGGTATACAGTCCGCATCATTCCCTGGTGACATCCGCGCTGATAAAGCAATGTCATGACAGGGGAATGAAACTGATCCCCTGGACCGTAAATGATAAAAAACGGATCGATGAGCTGCGGAATATGGGTGTCGATGGGATCATAACGGATTACCCGGATCTGTTTTCAAATTGATCCTACCCGAAATCAGGCAGGTTCTTCTCTTTTATCCCCAGCCATTCCAGCGCATTCCGGTACTGAAGTTTGCGGGTGGTTTTTCCGCCGAGCCCCATTTTCTCAATCAACCGCCCGGGTTTGTGTTCTCCTAACGGGAAGGGATAGTCGCTGCCCATGCAGATCTTGTCTTCTCCCACCAGGTCCATCAGGTAGGCAAAGGCTTTCTTATC
>CAZEZE010000093.1:0-8936 GCA_964516445.1 uncultured Chitinophaga sp.
TCTTCAGCAACCGGTCGGTGAAAGGTGTTTGGTTATTCTCAAAAACTTCGGCATAATCCTGTGCCGCTTTAACAGGGTCTCCGTTCAGTTCCCTGATCAGCCCGCTGCAGGTCTTTGACTCGGGATGATAGGGATTCGCCATCAAGGCAAAATTGAAATAACGCTTAGCACTGTCTATTTCACCCAGTCCAAGCCAGGCCTGTCCCAGGTTATTGAGGATGGTACTGTTGATTGGCTGATCGCTGACTAGTTTTCGCAGTACAGGGATGCTCTGTTCGGGATAACCATAACTGGTAAGCATGGCCGCCATATTGTTTTGCCAGTTTAGGTTGGACGGATCAGCCTGCACGGCTTTCATACTTAGGGCCATGGCCGCCTGCGGATGACCCTGCAACATGGCCAGAACGGCAGCGCCGCCAATATCTGCAGCCTTTGGTGTTTGCGCAATGATCTTTTTCACCAGGGCCATTTCGGCGGCATTTCCTTTTGTCATCAGTTTATTGTACAACCCGGCAGCATAAATGCTGATATCGGCCTGGGTTAATACTTTTCGGGGAATGGCGCTGATCCGTAGTGCGTCTCTTTTCGGTACCAGGACCTTGTTGCTGGTAAACTCAGGGTAATCGGCTACCGTTGTGTTATGTTCCGCCAGGGCAGGCATCAGATCCTTCATCAGCTTTTTCATTTCTTCCTGTTCTTCCTTGCTCATGCCTTCGGCCTTCATGGCATCTTCCAGCAGTTTATTCATGTCAGGCTGTGAAGTGGGCGCTGGTTTTGTCTTTTTTTCCGGCTGGGAATACAAAGTGGTTGTAATGGCCAGAACTGCTGTAAAGAGGATCCATTTTTTCATTTTCATTTTTTGCACTATAAATATGAAGATATTCTGCTGAAGTATTTATCCCTTAAAAACAGGATATTTAAACATAACCTGAAATCATGTGAAAAGGGGAGAAAACCTGTTCTTTTTTAACGGTTAATTTGCAAAGCCCTGATAATGGCTTATTTTAATAGCATGCGGAATATAATTGCCTTATTCATCACCGTGATCCTCATACAGGCAGCAGCGGCCCAGCAGGCTGACCAGCGGGGTACAACTGACAGTTTGCTGCAGCTGTTGATGAAAGCAAGGGAGGATACCAACAGGGTGCACCTGTTACACTTGATCGCTGACCAGTATGAAACATCAGAACCCGTAAAAGCCAGGTATTATGTCGGATTGGCCGGAGAGCTGAGCCGGAAACTAAATTTTGAGGCGGGGATATTCAAATATTACCGGCATCTTTCCTTTATCAATGCATACCAGTCGCAGTATGATTCCGTTCTTTTTTATAATCTGCTTTTGCTCGACCTGGCGAAAAGCAAAAAAGATACATTTAATATCGGGGTTTCGCTTTTTAATATCGGGGAGGCCTATAAATTCCTGTCTGATTACGAAAACGGCCTGAAGTATACGTTGCAAGCCGTACATATGCTGGAAGGGAAAGGGTATACGAATATCGAATCGAACCTTTACGGTGGACTGCAGGGAACATATTTGATGCTGAAACAGTATGATAAGGCGATCGGTTATGGACTGAAGGCTGTTGACCTGGGCCGGAAAATGGAAGATAAAACGGCATTGATCTCTGCCCTGGTCAACCTGGCCAACTGTTACGGGGAGATACGGAATTTCGCAGAGGCGAAAAAACTTTACGGGGAGGCCATAGCCATTGCTGTCCGGACAGAGAATAAGATCATCGAAGCCATGGCGTATGAAGGTCTGAGCGATATTGCATTAAAGGAAAGCGAGTTTGAACGGCTGAAGGAATATGCGGAAAAATCCCTGGCTCTTCATACAGTCACGGAAAACAGGTATGGTATAATGGCCGCCAGGCAGGCGTTGGCGATGTATTACCTCTATAAAAAGGAATTTACAGTGGCCCTGTCTTACGCAAATCAGGCGCTTGTAATTGCAGAGAAGGACAGTTTGCTGGAGGGCAAGGCAGAAGTGCTGAATACCCTGGCTGCGATCTCATTTGCTACCGGTGATTTCGGCAATGCGATCCGGTTTGGGGATGAGAGTAAGAAGATCACTGAAAAAATTTTCACTGAATCAGTAGCGCAAAAGGATGCCGGGTTAAGGGTGATGTATGAAACGGAGAAAAAAGACAGCCAGTTAAAGCTGCAGCAAATTGCCATCCGGCAAAAGAATACCCTGAACTATATCCTGATCGGAAGTGCGGGTGCACTGCTGATCATATCCCTGCTTTCTTACCGTAACTTCCGGCAGAAACAAAAATTACAGGAACGCCGGATCACGGAACTGGAAACAGAGAAACAACTGATGGCAACTGAAGCTGTGTTAAAAGGAGAGGAGCAGGAACGAACCCGCCTGGCAAAGGACCTGCATGACGGACTGGGAGGTATGCTGTCGGGCATAAAATACTCATTGAACACTATGAAAGGAAATCTTGTCATGACACCTGAGAACCAGCAGGCTTTTGAACGCAGCATGGATATGCTGGACAGTTCGATCCAGGAAATGCGCCGTGTGGCACACAACATGATGCCTGAGTCGCTTGTCAAATTCGGACTGGATACTGCCCTCCGGGATTTTTGTAATGATATTAATCAAACCGGCGCACTGACACTTAGTTACCAGTCGATCGGGATGGAGAAAGCTGAACTGGACCAAACCACATCGATTACGGTATACCGGATCGTACAGGAACTGGTCAATAATATCATGAAACACGCATCAGCGGGCAACGCGATCGTGCAACTGTCAAAAATCGGTCTTCGGTTAGCGGTTACTGTGGAAGATGACGGTAAAGGTTTTGATGCAGGGATGCTGAAAAAGTTCGGAGGAATAGGTTGGGAGAATATTCAGAACCGGGTGGAGTTTCTGAAAGGGAAACTGGATGTGGATTCAAAACCAGGAAAAGGGACTTCTGTTCATATTGAATTGAATACATGAGTACAACAAAGGTCTTTATTGTCGACGACCACTATATGGTCATCGAGGGCATCCGTTCCCTGCTGCAAAATGAAAAAGGCATCGAGTGGACGGGGCATGCCATGAACGCAGATTCCTGCCTTGCCTTTCTCCGGCAACAGCAGCCGGATGTAATTCTGATGGATATCAACCTGCCGGACAAAAGCGGGATTGACCTCTGCCGGGAAGTAAAGGAACTGTATCCTTCTGTTTTCATTATCGGGCTGAGTACCTTCAACCAGTTAAGCTTTATCCGCAAAATGATGGACAGCGGGGCCTCCGGGTATGTGTTGAAGAATGCCACACAGGAAGAACTGGTAACGGCAATGGAAACCGTTATGCGGGGCAAAACATTTTTAAGTGATGAGGTTTCACAAACACTTCAGCAAAACAAGGATACCGGGATTGTGCTTACCCGAAGGGAAAAAGAAGTACTGGGACTGATCGCAGAAGGACTTACCAATAATGAAGTGGCGGAAAAACTCTTTATCAGCCCGGCCACAGTGGATACCCACCGGAAGAACCTCCTGGCTAAACTGCAAGCCAGAAATACCGCATCGCTGGTGAAAACAGCCATGCAGCTTCATCTGATCTGAGCGGATCACTCAACATCTTCATAGAGCAGGTATTTTTTCCTGATCTGTTTGAACTCCGCCAGCTTTGGTTCCCAGCTCTTTCGGATATCTTCTTCGGAAACACCGTTCTTCACCTGCTGCCATAACTCATTGTTCCCGGCTAATTTATTAAAGAATGATTCTTCCATCCTGCCTGATTTGGGCAGGATGAAAAATTTATCCTTTTCAGGGAAAAGTTTATAGGCTTCCAAAAGCCAATGGAGCTGAACCCGGTTATTTACTTTCGCCGTTACCTCTTCCGGGGTGCCAGACAGGTCCCAGCCATAGCAAAGCTGACCGTACAATTTAGAACTCTTCGCTCCCTCGTTCGGGTTTGGTGTAAATGAATAAAGGTTTTTCGGAAGGGAGGGATGCCCGAATACCTGGAAGGGTTTGCTGGTTCCCCTTCCCTCGCTCAGCACGGTGCCTTCAAAGTAACAGGTGGAAGGGTAGAGATAGATGGATTGGATGTTCGGCAGATTGGGAGAGGGCCTTACCGGCAATACGTATTTACTTTTATGCGTATAATTCTGGCATTTGATCACCTGGAAATGGAAGGGGGTGTCCGGTGAATTCTGCGCTGTTTTATAATAAGCGTATTTGGCATTGGCTTTTTCACTGAGCCATTTTTCCCCGGCGATCATAAAGGCATATTCGGCGATCGTCATTCCGTACACCACTGGAACCGGCTGGCGGCCCACGAAGGAGCGGTATTTCAGATCAAGAACCGGTCCGTCTACATAATGCCCGTTGGGATTGGGACGGTCGAGTATCATCAGCGGTTTGCCCAGTTCCATAGCAGCCTCCATGAATTCTTCCAGTGAAGAAATAAAGGTATAGAACCGAACTCCCACATCCTGTATGTCGAAGATGAGTACATCCACATTCTTCACATCATCTGCCGAAGGCCTTCGTTTGGGCCCGTACAGCGAAACGACAGGTATGCCGGTTTTCTCATCGGTATAGTTCCCGATTTTTTCCCCGGCATCTGCTGTTCCGCGAAATCCATGTTCGGGGCCGAAGATCACTTTGATATCCACACCGAGACTCCGTAAGGTGTCGACCAGGTGCGTATTCCCGACCATCGAGGTTTGGTTGGCGAATATGCCGACCGTTCTTCCTTTGATCAAAGGAAGGTATACCTGGATCCTTTCCGCGGCCGGGATGATCGTTGCAGGCGCAGTGCCGGAAACAGGCTGGGTTTTCTGGGCGGCGCAGCTCAATGCCGGGAGAAGGCTAAGAAGCAGGGTGGCTCTTTTGAACGACAGTTTATTGATCATATGCTCAAATGTCCTGAAAAATTATGATTAAGACCACCTCAAATACGGGAATGGTTGCATCGTAAAATTTGGCTAACTTGCGGCTTCATTTTTTTAAAAAAAACAATATGCAACAGGTAAAAAAAGGGGATAAGATAAAAGTGCATTACCATGGTAAACTTACATCCGGTGAAACCTTTGATTCCTCCGCGGGAAGGGAACCCCTGGAATTTGAAGTGGGTAGCGGCATGGTGATAAAGGGTTTCGACGAAGGCGTTACCGGTATGGCGGTCGGCGATAAGAAAACGATCAATATTCCTTACGATGAGGCCTACGGGGCCCGGAACCCGGAAATGCTTATCGATATGCCGAAGGACAGGTTCCCGGCAGATATGGAACTGGAGACCGGTATGCCGCTGATGATGAGTGATGGCCAGGGACAGCAATTCCAGGTTACAATAACCGAAATAAAAGAAGCGACCGTGATGCTGGATGCTAATCACCCGCTGGCAGGTCAGGATCTCGTGTTTGACCTTGAACTGGTGGAGATCGTGGGTGGCAGTCCGTTGATCATCCTTCCGTAAATAACGGATGGACACATAATATAATTAAAGGAGCCCGGCAATTCAGATCAGTGCCGGGCTCCTTTTTCTTTTATTTCTTATTGAGCCACCAGGCCAGCCAGATCCCGGCCAGTCCCCAGGCCGCAATAGAATCGATCAGGTGTCCTGTAAGGGTTTCTTCAGGCGTTTGAAACCAGTTGTGCATGGTATAGGGTCCCCATAGAAAAGTGGCCAGGCCCAGTGCCACAGAGGCCGCAAAGATCCTTATTTGTGGCGGGGTGCCTCCGCGGGTAAGAATATAGATCAGGGAAAATACAAGAAAGAGGTCGATCAGGAAACCGCGCACCATGGGCATTGTCATATCATGATCGTAGGCTTTCTTGTACATGACCGTAGCCCAGGGTTTACCATCCATTTTTTCAGCCAGTTCCATTCCTTCCCTGGACGAAGCGCCTGGTGCCACGGTCGGTAGCATATAGATCCCGTCTTCTTTGAGTGTGGAAGAAAGGTAATTCAGAATACTGTCCTGTGCCGGAGTATAACGGGCTTCTTTATCATGTAATTTGAGCACCGTCCACGACAGGAACTGCCAGGCAAACACGAGAATGGCTCCAACCAGGGAGCCGATCAGCCATTTTTTCATGTTGGTATGTTTTGGTTTGAATATATAAGGTAAATATATTCCCGGTATTGGTCAAGTGGTTTAGCAGGGCGGCGCCGAATATCGTATATTCGACCCCCCTAAAAGGTTATTATGTTTGATAATTACAGTTTTACAGCGGCAGAGCGTTTCATGCGTTACGTGCAGGTAGACACACAAAGTGACCCGCAATCCAATACCTGGCCTACCACGGAAAAACAAAAAGATCTTTCCGCAATGCTCGCAAAGGAGTTAAAAGAAATGGGGGTTGCCGATGCACATATGGATGAATGGGGCTATGTGTATGCTACCATTCCTTCCACGACGGATAAAGAAGTACCGGTGATCTGTTTTTGCGCGCATGTGGATACAGCGCCTGACTGCAGCGGTACCGGAGTAAAACCTATTCTCCATAAGAACTACCTGGGCCAGGATATCGTGTTGCCCGATGATCCAACACAGGTTTTGAACATACAGGATTACCCCTACCTAAAAACACAGACCGGAAATGATCTCATCACCGCATCCGGAACTACCTTACTGGGTGCGGATGATAAGGCTGGTGTGGCCGAAATCATGGACCTGGCTCAATTCCTGATGACGCATCAGGATGTCAGGCACGGTGAGATCAAAATTCTTTTTACACCCGATGAAGAAGTTGGAAAGGGAACAGCTAAGGCTGATCTGAAAAAACTGGCCGCCGATTTTGCCTATACCCTCGATGGCGGAGATGCCGGCTCGCTGGAAGATGAGACCTTCAGCGCCGATGGCGTGAAGGTGATCATACATGGTGTAATCGCTCACCCCGGGTATGCAAAAGGAAAGATGGTGAACGCGATGAAGATCGCAGGAGAGATACTGGCAGCATTGCCCAAGGACAGGTTATCGCCGGAATCTACCGACGGAAAGCGGGGTTTTATTCACCCGGTAAGGGTAGAGGGTATTGCGGAAAAATGTATGATTGAATTCATCATCCGCGATTTTGAAACAGCCGGGCTGGTAAAGAAAGAAGATTACCTGCGAACCCAGATCGAAGAAAGGATGCGTACTTATCCCAGGGCCAGTTTTGAATTTATTGTAACGGAGCAATACCGCAATATGAAAGAAGTGCTGGATGTAAACCCGCAAGTGGTGGAATATGCCAGGGAAGCGATCGCCCGGGCGGGACTTAAACTGAAAATGGAAAGTATCCGGGGCGGAACGGATGGCAGCCGGTTCTCTTTTATGGGACTTCCCTGTCCCAATCTTTTTGCCGGCGAACAGGGCATTCATTCCAAACTGGAACATATCAGTGTGCAGGATATGAACAAAGCCGTTGAGACAATGGTGCATTTGGTGATGATCTGGGAGGAGAAAGCACCCTGATCCTGGCAGGTATATTTCGAAATATCCCCTAAGGGTTGATTTTATCTTTCTTTTCCCTTGTCTGTCATAAAACAGGTCGGATCGATACCTTCCTGCACCTTTAAATTCATATTCATCCAACTTGTCGTAATTTCACAAAAACTATAATCATATGGACCTTAGACTATGGCTTTCAGAGTATTGGTGGGTGATCGTATTGGTGATCATCTTCTTTGGTTCCCTCTTTACAATCAACCAGGGGTATATTGGTGTAGTAACGATGTTCGGTAAATACCGCCGCATAGCCCGTCCGGGTCTGAATATGAAGATCCCTATCCTGGAAACGGTCTTTAAAAAAGTTTCTATCCAGAACCGGTCCGTGGAGCTGGAGTTCCAGGCTGTAACATCTGACCAGGCCAATGTTTACTTCAAGAGTATGTTGCTCTACTCGGTTCAGAACGCTGTGGAGGACACAATCAAGAAGGTCGCTTTTAAATTCATTGCCGAAAAAGACCTGATGCAGGCGCTGATCCGGACGATCGAAGGAAATATCCGTTCATTTGTGGCTACCAAGAAACAGGCGGAAGTGCTGGGATTACGAAGGGAGATCGTGGAATATGTAAAAGTGGAAGTGGACCATTCACTGGAAGAATGGGGATATCACCTGCAGGACCTGCAGATCAACGATATCACATTTGATAAGGTGATCCTCGACTCCATGAGCAAGGTGGTGGCTTCAAACAACCTGAAAGCCGCCGCGGAGAATGAGGGCCAGGCGCTGCTGATCACCAAGACCAAACAGGCAGAGGCGGATGGGAATGCCATCAAGATCGCTGCGGAAGCCGAGAAAGAAGCAGCAAGGCTGAGAGGCCAGGGTGTGGCGCTCTTCCGCATGGAAGTGGCTGCCGGTATGACGGAAGCCGCTGAACAGATGAAGCAGGCGAACCTCGATACCAATGTGATCCTTTTCAGCATGTGGACCGAGGCCATTAAGAATTTTGCCGAGTATGGAAAAGGTAATGTGATCTTTCTCGATGGCAGCCCGGATGGCATGGAGGGTACCATGCGGCAGATACAGGCGTTGATGGTGAAACAGGCCGGCACGAAGAGCAGTTAAAGATTCAGGAAGATAAACAGATTTTAAAGGTTCAACTGGTGATCGTAATACCGGTTGAGCCTTTTCAACTTTTGGAACCATCTGTACATCCTGATTTACCGGGCGACCTGTTAAAGTACTCTAAAACTTCCCCGGCCTGTACAACGTGGCATTATTTTTCTCGTTCAATGCTCAGTTCGCTGAAATTTGGCCGTGCTTTTATCCTGTTATCCGCATCCCTTCCAATTACGGAATATTTTCCGGATCGGGCTTTATTCAGGATTGTTGATAAAGGCAGGAGTCAAATTTGGAGTCAACACCTACTTTTACACCTAAAGAAGAAAATTTATGTTTGACCTTTTACAGATCGTTACAGACAGTTTGCAGCAGGCAGCACAGTTTGCCCAGGGAGATACCAATCACGACGGGCATTTGAGTTTCTTTGA
>CAZEZE010000094.1:0-8931 GCA_964516445.1 uncultured Chitinophaga sp.
TTTTTCCCAATGCGCCTTTTCGCCCATATAAAATCTTATATCGCAAATATACGATGAATGTTTTCAAACCACCAACTATTTTATCGGAAATCTGTATGAACGGTTACGAATTCCCTGTTTTTCGCTTTACCAGCGAGATGATAACGCCGGAGGAAATGATGAGAAGTATCCCCAGCAGGGACATCCAGTCAGGGAAAGCATCACCCAGCATCATGCCTATAAAAACGGAGAAGATGATATTAGCGTATCCAATTGCCGACACAAGGCCTGCTTTATCGGCCCCATAGGCACGGGTGACAAAATACTGACCGAACAAAGCGGCCAACCCAAGCCATAAAACGTAGAGCCATTCCATACCGGCGGGCCATTTCCACTGAATAAAGAACACTCCATCGGGTGGAATTTGTAAAAGCTGTTGCAGGATCATAAAAACAGTTGGCACCAGTACGCCGCTGCCGATAAAGGCCAGGACAATGATCCGGCTGTCGTAATATCCGGCCAGGCGATTCACCGTGATATAAGCCAGCGCCGATGTGATACCGGAAACCAAACCTGCCAGGTGATAATACCAGGGATAGTGCATGGCGGGCTTGTAGATCATCAGCATCCCCAGGAAGCCCAGCAGTACCGCCAGCAGAACGATCCGGCCATGGTATTCCCGAAACAATAAAAATGAAAATACGGCGATGAAAAGGGCCGAAGTCAGGTTATAGGTCATGGCCGTGCCCAGCGGTATATGCAGGATGCAATAAAGTAATGTATAGAGAGCGGTGGTGCCCATCATTCCCCTGAAAATCAGCAAATGAAACTTGCCACCCTTGTTAACCGGGGGTCTCACCAGGAAACCGGCCGTTAAAACAACCAGCCCGACCGCATTTCTCCAGAAAACCAGTTGCCCGGCGCCAAAACTTCCTTTCAGCAACTTAGCCGCCCCGCCCATCAATGAAAACCCCAGGGCCGCCAGCAGCATATAGATTATGCCTTTATATCTGGAATCAACCGGCATCAAATCTTTGAGAGTTTTTCCGCTGCGGCCTCCAGCGTTTCTCTTTTCTTGGAAAAACAGAACCGCAACACTTTGTCATCGCGGCCATCCCGGTAAAAGGCAGATACGGGAATAGTAGCCACGCCGGCTTCCCGGGTAAGACGAATTGCAAGATCCTTGTCAGCCTCATCGCTGATGCGTTCATATGTTCCGCAGATGAAATAGCTGCCAAAGGATTCCTGCATGCTGAATTTTGTTTGCTTCATCAGGTTCCTGAAATGATCCCTTTTCTCCTGCATTATGGAAGAAAGGGACAGGTAGGCGTCTGGCTTTTTCAGGAATGCAGCCAGCGCCACCTGCGCCGGCGTAAAGCAGGAAAAGCAGTTGAACTGGTGCACCTTCCTGAATTCTTTGGTCAGCTCCGCGGGCGCAATGCAATAACCCAGTTTCCAGCCGGTACAATTATAGGTTTTACCAAAAGAGAAACAGACAAAGCTCCGCTGCAACAGGTCCGGGTAACGCAGTATACTCTGGTGGGGAATTCCATCGAAGATCAGGTGTTCATACACCTCATCGCTGATGATGAAGATGTTGGTACCTTCCACGATCTTTCTTAGCTCCGCAATATCATTTTCACTGATCACGGTGCCGGTGGGATTATGGGGGGAGTTGATGATGATCGCCTTTGTTTTCGGACTGATCGCTTTTTTTACTGCGGCCCAGTCAATGTGGTAGTCCGGGTAAACCAACCCGATAGTGACGGCCTTCGCGCCGTTGATCTCGATATTGGGAATATAACTGTCATAGGCGGGTTCAAATACGATCACTTCATCACCCGGCCCGAGGATACTCGTAAATGCGGAATAGATGGCATACGTGCCGCCCGGTGTGATGGTGATCTCCGTATCGGGGTTGATGCTTGTATTATACAGCAATGAAACTTTTTCGGCAATAGATTCCCGCAGTGGCATCCATCCCGGCATGGGCGAATACTGGTTAAAATCATTTTGCATGGCCTCGTTCACCAGGCCCGTCAGCTCTTTGCTCATCGCGTAGTCGGGAAAGCCCTGCCCGAGATTAATGGCATTGTGTTCTGTGGCCAGCCGGCTCATCACCGTGAAGATGGTGGTGCCAACGGTTGGTAATTTAGATCGGATAGCAGGGGTCATGCGGTAAAATTACCCGCATTTCAAACGCGAACAAAGGAGGAGACGAAGTTTCAGAATGAATTTATTTCATGCAGAGGGCGCAAAGTGCGCAGAGACTATTAATCATTTACAAACTCTGCGTTCTCGGCGCCCTCTGCGTGAAAATTAAAATGATACATTACCGAAGGAAGTTCTGTAATTTGAAGAACTTGAACCCCGTCTCAAGGACCATAAACAAAATTCATGCGTTCTTCAACCCCGAACAATTCCGGGGCTGGGGAAAAAAGCGAAGGTATTTCGAGGGCTGGTATTTTAAAGTGGTGAACAACGATGAATCCCGGGCCTTTGCCTTTATCCCCGGGGTTGCCATGGACAGGCAGGGAAACCGGCAGGCTTTTATCCAGGTGCTTGATGGGAAAAGAAAAACAGCCATTTATCACAAATTTGATTTTTCCCGCTTCATACCATCGGCCCGAAAATTCCAGTTGGAGATCGGCGACAACCGGTTCTCCGAAGACCATATACAACTTGATCTCCCGGGTGCAAAAGGCGAACTTTGGTTTTCCGGTAATATCCCCTGGCCCAAGCCTTTTTATTCTCCCGGTATCATGGGACCTTATTCTTTTGCTCCCTTTATGGAGTGTTACCACGGTATTGTAAGCATGGACCATGCCATCCGCGGTGAATTGCTTGTTGATGGCGCGCGCATCGATTTTAATAGCGGAAGGGGTTATATAGAGAAAGACTGGGGCCGCTCCTTTCCCTCCGCTTATTTCTGGCTGCAAACAAACCACTTCAGTGAACCGGGGATCTCCCTGAAAGCTTCCGTTGCAAAAATTCCCTGGATGCGAAGTTCCTTTACCGGTTTTATCGCCGGGCTTTGGTTAAAGAACAGGCTGATCCGGTTTACTACTTACAATAGCTCGGTGCTTAAAAGATCATTTGCCGACGAACAGAAACTCGAGCTGGTAATGGAGAACAAGCAATACAGGCTCGAGATCCTGGCTCATCGTGACAAAGCAACTTCTCTTGCATCACCAATACTGGGTTTAATGGACGGCCGTATTGAAGAAAGCATGACGGCAAAAACCGAAGCCCGCCTTTTTGATAAAAGGAATAAATGCATTTTACTGGATGATACCGGAAGGAATTCCGGACTGGAAGTGGCCGGTAATATCAGTGAGATATTTGTTTAGGACATCAATTTTTGTTCAGCGACAGGGCGATCTGACTGATCTTTATTTTTCCTGTTGCCCCTTTGACGGCCGGCATGTCCGAATCCAGTTCATGATCGCCATACAGGGCATTATTTTCATTTTCCGTTTTATCCAGCCCAAAACGAACGGAAGAATTTTCCAGCGCCCCTCCGTTATACGAACTTATACTTCCGCCATAATCCCAGCCAAAGCCGAAGAAACTGATCTTCTTCCCGTTCAGTTTCAGCAGTTCCGAAAAGCCCGAACCTATTCTTATTCCTGTTGCCGTATGCCAGTCAGAGCCATCACCGTAACTCTCTACAAAACTGATCAATTTGTGATAGGCGCTGTCCTTCCAGTAAATAGTGGCCTCATTTTTTGTTCCGCGGTATAAAAAGGTCACATCCACCGAATCAATGCACTCGGCACCGCAGATCCGCTCATCTACCAGGCTGGAACGACCGTATACCGCACGGAGATCATCTATTCCGCTGGCAGCTTCTATCAATCCCCAGGAACTGTCGGTCACAAGAAAACTGTCCAACTGCGCCGGCAGAACAGCGGTTACGTTTGAGTCGCTCTTTGTTTCATTATTCTTACAGGCGGCGATTACTGCAAACGCAAACAGGAACGGGATGATTTTTTTCATGTTAAATCTCTTGTTGCTTTACGCATTATCTGTTATCGCGGTAGCTTCGATCTCAACCAGGTATTCCGGCGATATAAGTTTACTCACTTCTACCATAGTGGTGCAGGGACGGATATCTTTAAAGAATTCGCCATGTGCCCTACCATACTCTTCCCAGCGGGAGATATCCGTTACAAAGATCCGCGTCCTCACCACATCTTTCAGCGAAGCGCCGGCACGCTGCAGCACAGCTTCAATTTTCTGCAGCACAAATTTTGTCTGTTCGTAAGCATCGTTACCGCCAACGAGGTTATTGTTCTCATCAACGGCAACGGTGCCGGTTACTTCAACGGTGTTTCCAACCCTGACTGCTCGGCTATAACCCACGATCGATTCCCATTTGGCGCCAGAGGAATAATTGGTTCTTTTCATGCTAAGAGTTTAAAAGAGAAAAGAAGGAAAGCAGAGGGCGGGGGCCCCCAATATTAACACATACCAGGTTTATGCCGGAATAAAGGAGTCTTCTCTTTTTCTCCTTTATTCTCTTAGCCTTTAATTTCAATATTTTCATCCCTTATCAACCCCTCCCCGCTCAGCCGCAGCAGTATCTGCGCCACGGTTACCACATCTTTCTGGCAATAGGTTACGATCCGCTGCAGGTTCCTTTCCTCCCAGTACACTTTCCAGACCATGCTGCCGTCAATATCATCCTTGGGTGTCGGGATGCCCAGTGTAAAAGCAAGAAGGTTCAGGGAGGTGAAACTTTTAAAATCACCGAACTTCCAGAGTTCCAGCGTATCGAAATGATTCACCTCCCAGGGTTTTTTCCCCGCAATATTCAGGATGGAAGGGATGGGCAGCCCGTTCACGATCATTCTGCGGCACAAATAGGGAAAGTCAAATTCCTTACCGTTGTGGGCGCAGAGGAATTTTTGCTCCCCGGCCGCCCATTTGCCGAGCATTTCATTGAATTGCTGGAGGAGCGACCGTTCATCATCTCCCGCGAAACTTTTCAGGATGATCTTTCTTTGTGCCGGCGGACCCTGCACAACGCCGCAACTGATACAAATGATCTTGCCAAACTCGGCATAGATCCCTGCGCGCGGGTAAAGGGTTTCCCGGGTCTCGCCTTCGTGGTACCGGGCAATCGAATGGGCCTTGGCATCCCAAAGCCCTTTCCATTCTTCCGGCAACGTCCCGTAATCCGGATACTGGGGAACCGTTTCAATGTCAAGAAATAATATATTATGCAGGGGAAAAGCGCTCATGATATGCCGGTATTTTAAAAGTACGGAACTGCGCCAGAATCGCCATGGTCATTTAACCCGGATTTTCAGAGGTATTTATCGCCTTTGTTGCGTTTGACCTCAGCCACATACTCCCGGATCTCCTGTTCCATGTTCTTTTTACAGATGAGCAGGACATCCTTCGTGTCTACAATGATATAATCTTTCAAGCCCTGCAGCAGAACCAGTTTGTTGTCGTGCACATGCACCATGCAATTATTGGCATCCACTACCATTACATTCTTTCCCACCACCGCATTGCCGAAATAATCTTTCTCCATGTTTTCCCAGGCGCTGTTCCAGGTGCCGAGATCGCTCCAGGCAAAGGAAGCCGGGGTCAGGTATACATTATCGGCCTTTTCCATTACCGCGAAGTCGATGGAAATATTGGTGCATTGCGGGTAGATATTAGCAATGGCCTGTTTTTCCTTTGGGGTATTTAACTTATCCTTCTCCGCGGCGAACAACTCGTACAACTCCGGTTCATATTTTTCCAGCGCGGCCAGGATATTTTTCACCTTCCAGGTAAAGATGCCCGCGTTCCACAAGAAATCGCCGCTGGCAATAAAGGTCTTTGCCAGCTCCTCATTGGGCTTTTCTGTAAAGGTCTTCACCTTATACATCCCCGGCGCGGCTTCGGTGGTTTCATGCTGTATATAACCATAACCCGTATTGGGGTAGGTCGGCTTTACACCAATGGTGACCAGCGCATTGATGTGGTCTACAAAATGCAGGGCTTTCTTCGCCGTCTTCACAAACTCTTCCGTTTCAAGGATCAGGTTATCGGCAGGAGCGGCGATCATCACCGCTTTCGGATCCTTCTGCATCAGCTTAAAAGCTACATAGGCGATACAGGGAGCTGTGTTCTTCCGGGAAGGCTCCGCCAGGATATTCTCTTCCGGGATGTCCGGCAATTGCTTCTTAACAATGCTGACATACTCCGCCGCGGTAACCACATAAATATTTTCCTTCAGCACTACTTTGCTGTACCGCTCAAATGTCTGTTGTATGAGCGTTTTCCCGGTTCCGAGGATATCCAGGAATTGTTTGGGAAAATCGGTGCGGCTCATCGGCCAGAAACGGCTACCGATCCCGCCGGCCATTATTGCAACGTAGTGATGTTTGTTCATGGTGAATAGTGAATGGTGAATGGTGAGTGGGGTCCACTCGGCCAGGCACCCGTTAAATCAGCCCTTCTTTTACCAGGTCGTGCAAATGTATGATCCCCGAATACTTTCCGTTATCAGTTACCACCAATTGTGAAATAGAGTTCTTTCGCAGCATTTCCAGCGCATCCACCGCCAGCTCGCCGGGACCGATCGTCCAGGGGTGAGTGGTCATGATATCGGCCGCCGTAACCGCATCCATTTCCAGCGGCCTTTCCAGCATACGCCGCAGGTCGCCATCCGTAATAATGCCCAGCAGGTTCTCTTTGTCATCCACCACGGCTGTTACACCCAGTCTTTTGGCTGTCATCTCCACGATCACTTCTTTCAAGGATTGACCGGCTTTTACCATGGGCCGCTCATTGTTTTCTGAGAGATCCGATACCCGCAGGTATAGTTTCTTTCCCAGGATGCCCCCGGGATGGAACTTCGCGAAATCCCCGGGTTGAAAACCCCGTAATTCCATCAGGCAAACAGCGAGCGCATCTCCCATGACCATTTGCGCCGTGGTACTGGAGGTAGGCGCCAGGTTATTAGGACAGGCTTCCTGCTGTACGGTTGTATTTAAAACGTAAGTGGAATTGCGGGCGAGGTATGAATCGGTATTGCCAACCATACCGAGCAGCACATTTCCAAAACTCCGGATCAGCGGTACCAGCACTTTTATCTCCGGGCTCTCCCCGCTTTTACTGATAACTAAAACCACATCATCCGGCAATACCATTCCCAGGTCGCCATGGATGGCGTCGGCGGCATGCATGAAAATAGAGGGGGTGCCGGTGGAATTGAATGTGGCAACGATCTTCTGAGCGATCACGGCGCTTTTGCCGATCCCGCTTACCACCACACGGCCCTTGCAATCAGCAATGGATCGCACCGACTTTTCAAAATCCTCATTGATAAAGGATACCAGCCCGGAAATGGACTGAGCTTCTAACTCAATGGTTTGGAGAGCTTTTTGTTTGATCGAAATCGGCATAAATATGACGCACCCGGTCAACCCGGCATTCGGGGAGGTGGATGTGGCGGCAAAATTAGAGGTTTTACCCGCAAAACACTGTTACGTGATCATTGCATTTCAATTTTAACGCTTATTCGTCATCCGCCTGACCGATCCGTTGTAAATTTGCAAACCCTCACCGGTTGATCACCGTCGGGGGTTGCCTTATACAGGGAATGAAACTGTGCAAGAGGATCTCCGGAAGTTGTCCCCTGGACCCGCCAACATAGTTCCGCTATACACTGACTTCCCGGTTATTAAGACAGTATAAACACTTATTTAACCCGTTGCTCAGCAAGGGGTGGCCGCCTGTGAAAAAATATAATTTGAACGGCCAGCCATTTCGGGCAAAAATGAGTATCTTAAATAAATCAGCATTTGTAGCAGCCCGATCGTTAACGGGCCTGAGAGCCCGAAGGATCTCTACGCGAACCATTGACCTTCGGAGTAAATTTTTGAGTAATGGGAACATCAACAGCGAAGAAACCATCCGCTAAATCCAGTCCGTCAAAAACCGGCAAAACAGTTAAGGTTAAGGAAACAACAACGTTAAAGAAACGAACAGGGAGTGGCCGGTTTAACCTCCACAATGCCCTGCAGGAGTATTTTGGTTTCGATAAATTCAAGGGCACACAGGAAAAGGCCATCGAAGCACTGCTGGCCGGTCACGACACGTTTGTAATCATGCCCACTGGTGGCGGCAAAAGTCTCTGCTACCAGTTACCCGCCATGGTCAGCGAAGGGGTTGCCATCATCGTTTCCCCGCTGATCGCATTGATGAAGAACCAGGTGGACCTGGTCCGGGGTTATAGCAGCAACGACGAAGTGGCCCATTTCCTCAATTCCACACTCAACAAAAGAGAGATAAAAGAGGTGCATGATGACCTGCTCACCGGGAAGACAAAGATGCTGTATGTAGCGCCGGAAACACTGACCAAGCAGGAGAACCTGGAATTCTTTTCCGACCTGCAGATCTCCTTTTTCGCCGTGGATGAAGCACACTGTATTTCGGAGTGGGGACACGATTTCCGGCCTGAATACCGCCGGCTCCGGGAAATGATGGTGCAGATAAATCCCGATGCGCCAGTGATCGCGCTGACCGCCACCGCTACGCCCAAAGTGCAGAGCGATATCATCAAGAACCTCGACCTCCGGGACCCCAAGGTCTTTATCTCATCATTCAACCGGCCCAATCTTTATTATGAAGTGCTCCCCAAGATCAAAAAAGCGCAGACGGATGAAAACATTGTCCGCTTTATCAAGGGGATGAAAAATAAAAGCGGGATCATCTATACGCTGAACAGGAAGACCACCGAAGAGCTGGCGGATATCTTAATGGCCAACGGCATCAAGGCTGTTGCCTATCATGCTGGTTTGGACAGTAAGTTACGCTCGGACCGGCAGGACCAGTTTCTCAACGAAGACGTACAGGTGATCTGCGCCACGATTGCGTTCGGGATGGGGATTGACAAACCCGATATCCGGTTCGTGATCCACTATAATATTCCCAAGTCCATCGAAA
>CAZEZE010000095.1:0-6509 GCA_964516445.1 uncultured Chitinophaga sp.
CTCCGAACTCCCGACTCCCGCCTTCGCCAGGGCTACGGCGGGCAATCCGAACTCACCATCCTTCTCACCCACGGCCACCAGGGCGATGCCAGCAGCTACGGCAACTGGTTCAGTAAATTTTTTGTTGCAAGGATCTGGGCTCCGCTCCAGGCTTTTTTACGTATCAACCCTAACACACCGGCCTATAACGCGGAAAAGAAGACCCTCCACAACCATATCATGTATGAGTGGTCGGCTGAACAACAAAACACCCTTTTGGTTACCGGGCATACCCACCAGCCTGTTTTTGGTTCTCTTACTCACCTTGAACGATTGTACAGGAAATTCCAGTTGGCGGAGAAGAATGATAATAAGGAGGAGTTAACCGCTTTATTGAACGAAATAAAACAACGGGAGAAAGAATTCACTTCCGTGTCAGTGGATTACATGAGCATGCGACCAACCTACTTCAATACCGGCTGCTGCTGCTTCAGCGATGGTGATATCACCGGGATCGAGATCGCGGACGGCTGTATCCGGCTTATAAAATGGTCGGCCCAGAATGGCAGGGAGGTGCTGGAAGAAAATATACTTGGGGATCTATTGAACTGAACGGGTAATGTTTTAGCCTGCGTTAGTTAGATGTACAGCATTACGTCATTTTTGTAAGGGGCCCTCCCATAATACCTGTTCGATCATCCACTTATTATCCAGTTTGGCCAGGAGGATATAATCATATCCCCACCACGCTTTCACTTTTGCGGAGGCGATGCAATTGAGGACATCCAGTACTTCCACTTCCCTGGGCGCTCCGGGTTTCGCAAAACTTTTCTTTTCGGCTACTCGTGTTGCATAATCCAACGCCTGCCGGTAGGTCATTTGGCCGTCAGGGCCATAGTTGCCGGTATTTTTATCTTTCCAGTAACCGAACTTATAAAGAGTGGGTTTTAAGCTGGTGATAAGCTTGGTCGTATCACCTTCATAGAATCCTTCAATATAGTTCAGGCAGGCCTGTTTAACCTGCTCTTTATCATTTTGCGCGTGAGCGGATCCGCTCAGCAGGAAGAGAACCAGGATAGCAAGGACTTGTTTCATATTAAGTAGTTTATGGAACTAAAGCTAACGGAGTTGCCAAAGAACCGCAAACCACTCATACAAAAGTTACTTTCAAATAGTGGAATAGCTGCTGATACATATGTAACAAAGGCATTGGTCCTTTCCTTCCGGCAGGAATCTCGTTCCACTGTTGATGTTGCCGGATCATCCGGATAGATCAGCAAAAACCCCTCACGGGAGGGGTTTTTTTGCCTAAAACGCTTTCTTTTTCCAGGAATTATTTTCCCGGTTCCACTCAGGTAATTTTTTTTCGGGATCCAGGATCACTTCTTTTATCTCGCTGGTGCTTGGTACATCAAAATGCCAAACGGCCCCCCGCTGCCATACCTCCACGGGCAGGTCCAGTTTGTGTTCTTTCCCGTTCATTTCCTTTACCAGCACGGTAACCGGCATCACCATTTTTTCCATGTTTTCGATCGCGATCTCCGCGCCGTTGACGGGTTCATCTTTTACATATTTCACTGCTTTTACTGACTGGTCCAGTTTCCAGTTATTCAGCACCCAGCCGCGCCAGAACCAGCCAAGGTCCTCGCCGGAAACATTTTCCATGGTATGAAAGAAATCCCATGGCGTGGGGTGTTTAAAGGCCCAGCGATTGATATATTCCCGGAAGGCCGCATCAAAACGCTCTTTACCAAGAACCACATCACGAAGGGCTGTAAGCATTTGTGCCGGTTTCATGTACGCTGCAACACCGAGGTTTTCCTGTTTGATCACTTCCGGCATCGTATAAAGACCATCCATTTCATCGCCAAATGTATATTTCACCATGAACGATGAGTTGGGGTCGCCAAAGAAACCGCCTTCCTTGAATTCCCCTTTATTAAATGCTTCGGTGGAGCCGTCATTGATAAAAGTATTGAAGCCTTCATCCATCCAGGCATATTTTCTTTCATTGCTTCCAACGATCATGGGGAACCAGGTATGCCCAAATTCATGGTCCGTTACACCCCATAATCCCGAACCGGAGGAATTATAGCTGCAAAAAACGATACCGGGGTATTCCATGCCGCCCACAATACCCGCCACATTGGTAGCAGCGGGATAAGGATATTCATACCATTTATTGGAATAGTGCTCAATGCTTCCCTTTACAAATTCCGTGGATCGCTGCCAGCCGTTCTTTTTGATGCTTTCAGCCGGGTAGACACTGATGGCAAGGCTTTTTTTCCCGCTGGGTAAATTGATCCTTGCCGCATCCTGCACAAAGGCTTTTGAAGCCGCCCAGGCAACATCCCTTGTATTCGTGATCCTGAACTTCCAGGTACAGTTGGGTTGTCTGGGTCTTGATGCCGGATCCGTGACTTCATGGTCGCTGCGGATCACTACCGTTTTATCACTGGCTTTCGCCGCATTCCATCTTTTCATCTGTTCCGGGGTATAACATTCCTGCGGGTTCAGCAATTCGCCGGAACCGGCGATGATCAGGTCGGAGGGGGCCGTAACGGTAAAGTCAATATCCCCGTACTCCAGGTAAAATTCTCCCGCGCCGAGATAGGGCATAGTGTTCCATCCCTGGATATCATCATACACACACATGCGGGGGAACCATTGCGCGATCTCATAGACCCAGCCGTTCTTTGTCTTTAGTCTTCCCATACGATCGGTGCCGTATTCAGGTACGGTAAATTCAAAACGGACCGTCAGTTTTATTTTCCCGCCACCGGCTTTCAGTGCTTCCGGCAGCCAGGTCTGCATGCGGGTATCCGTTACCGTGAAACTGAGTGCGGAGCTTTTCCCGTTGATTTCCGCGGTCACCGACCTGATCGCATAGCCATCCGTGAATTTGGAATTGGCCCAGCGCCCGCCGGCTTCCGTGGTAGTGGCGGATCCGCGGGAATCCTTCTTGTAAATGTTCTGGTCCAGTTGCAACCAGAGGAATTTCAGGTTATCGGGACTGTTATTGGTATAGCTGATCTCCGCGGTACCGCTCACACTGTGTTGGCCGGTATCCAGCGTACAGGTGATCTTGTAGTCGGAACGGTTTTGCCAGTATTTGGGTCCGGGTTCGCCGCTGGCGCTGCGGTAATCATTACCCGGGTAAGGATAGAACTGGGGGGCAAATGTTTCTTTGTGGTCGTAAATCGAAACCTGCTGGTTTTGTCCGAACGACAGGAAGAATACCAGAAGGGCACCTAAACCAAGGGAAAATCTTTTCATAAGTACTTCAATGTTTATTGGCCGAAAGATAATTCAAACGGGGGCAAGTCATCTACCGTTGATAGGGTATTTGCAATTTTTTATGTTGAGAGTGGTTGAAAGTGGTTGAATGGTTGTTGAAAAATGGTTGAATGGTTGTTGAACGGGTTTATTTAAACCACTTTAAGCCATCTTATGCAACCTTTCAACAACTGTTAAACAATTATTCAACAACATTCAACTTACCCAAAAAGCGCTTCCGCAACCGCTACCGATGCGGGCTTACCCACATCTACCAGCCGGTCGCCGGTATGATCATAACCCATGATCGGGTGTTCGGCCGCCAGGGCCAGGTACACATCGATCAGGGAAAACTTTCCGGAGAATCCTTTTTCTTCCATCAGCCGGAAAATTTCATGTTCGCAAACCACTACGCAACTGTACGCCTTCGCATATAATGCCCTGCCGGGGATGGAGATCTTCTCCTCGCCCGTGGCGGTATTTCTCCAGCCGCAAAGCCGGTCGTGGTCATCAAATAAAAGGTAACGGGAGCTTGTGCGCCGGGTTACACCAAAGGAAATGAGCGCCTTCTTTTCTTCATGATAAGCCAGAAGAAGGTTAATATCAAGATCGGTGAGAATGTCTACGTTGCAGGTGATAAACCGTTCGCCGGGTTTGAACAATTGCTTTGCATGCATCAAACCTCCGCCTGTTTCCAGCAATTCATTTCTTTCGTCACTGATCCGTACCTGGCTGCCCCAGCCATTATTTTTTGCAATCGCCTCCTCTACCTGTTCGGCAAAATGATGCACATTGACAATGACATCGGTTACCCCGTTCTGTTGCAGGTATTCGATATTGCGTTGCAGCAACGATTTCCCGTTCACCATTGCCAGGGCTTTGGGATGACTGTCGGTCCAGGGTTTGAACCTGGTTCCGAGTCCGGCACTGAATATCATTGCTTGCATATAGGATGATTTGCCACTGAGTGGCTGATGTATTATTTCTTTTCAGGCAGCGGGTTGACCCAGTTCTTTTCTTCCTGTACTATATGTTTCAATTCGATCTTCACCCGGAATTTATTTTTCAAATGCCTGGCCAGTGCATCCGCCGCATAAACACTGCGGTGCTGGCCGCCGGTGCAGCCGAAACTTACTGTCAGGCTTTCAAAATCCCGTTTTATATATTCTTCCACCGTCATATCTACAATATCAAATGTACTGTTCAGGAATTCCGGCATTTTGGTCTGCTGTTCCAGGAAGTCCTTTACTTCTTTATCCCTTCCGGTTTGGGTTTTCATACTTTCCACCCGCCCGGGATTTAAGATACCCCGGCAATCAAACACAAATCCGCCTCCGTTTCCGCTCTTGTCCTGCGGGATCTCTCCCCGGTATGAAAAACTGTGGATCCTGACAACCAGCGCTGTGTTTTCCGTTGCCTGTGTGGGCGTGAACTGCTGAATGATCTCGTCAGCCACACACAGACTCAGTACCTTCCTGAACTCAGGAACCGAAATCCCCACGCTCTGGTTCCTGAAGAATTCCCTAAGGTTTCGAAGCGCCAGCGGGATACTGGTCAGGAACTGCGCCTTTCTTTCAAACAGGCCCCTGAATCCATAGGCGCCCAGTACCTGAAGCAACCGGATCAGTACATACCCGTTGAACTGGCTCCGGAAGATCGAACGATCCAGTTTTTTGCCGATCGTTTTTTCAAAAGCATTCATATAATCTTCCAGCAGGTCATTCTTCCAGTCCTCGGGAAGATTGGCCCTTGCCTGCCAGAGCATGGAAGCCACATCATACTGGGGGGCGCCCTTCATGCCTCCCTGGTAATCGATAAAAACGATGCTGTTATCTTCCCTTACCATGATGTTCCGGCTCTGGAAATCCCGGAACATGAAATATTTATATTCAGTATGGGTAAGGTAGTTGCTCAGCGCCTCGAAATCATCGATCAGTTTTTGTTTGTCGTAGGGTTTACGCAACCCATCCAGGAAATAATACTTAAAATAAAGCAGGTCGGCCATGATGGCCTGGCGGCCGAATTCCTTGTTGGTAAGACATTTGCTATAATCCAGTCCCTTGTCGCCGTTCACCTGCAGGTCGGCCAGCGCTTCCAGGCTTCTCTTGAAAAGTTCGTACACTTCATCGGTCAGCCCCTTTGTCTCCAGGTGGGTAAGCAGGGAAACATCGCCCAGGTCCTCCTGCAGGTAAAAGTATTTGTCATCACTTACTGCAAGGATCCTGGGTATGGGGAGATTCTTCGCGGCAAAATGCTGTGAGAAATAGATAAAACTTTCATTCTCCTTTATATTGGCGCCATAGGTTCCGATCAGGGTGCCTTCATTACCGTATAGTCTGAAATAGCGGCGTTCACTCCCGCTTTGCGGAAGTACATCCACGGAACGGGGCGGATACCCGGTCAGTTGCTGAAAGAGCCTGGCTATGGATTCAATGATTTGCTGCACCCGGCAAATGTAATTAACCGCCTGCAATTCCGGGGATTGACGGTATTGCTTATTTAGTTAAATCACGCAGAGTGCGCGGAGTACGCAGAGGAAATACGGGCAATAGACCCTCTGGGTACTCGGCGCTCTCTGCGTGACATCCTAAGACTCCTATTGGAGCCGGGTATGCCAAACTAACGGGCATTAGCTTTTTAAGTTAAATTTGCATTTTACCATTTGATATGAGTAAGTCCCCTTCCGGTAAACAAGATAGTCACCGGGTGCGTATTGTTACCGCGGCCAGCCTGTTCGACGGTCATGATGCCGCTATCAATATTATGCGGCGCATCCTGCAAAGCAAAGGCGCCGAGATCATTCATCTGGGGCACAACCGCTCCGTTAAGGACATCGTGGAAACAGCCATCGAGGAAGATGTACAGGGCATCGCGATCACGAGCTACCAGGGTGGTCATGTTGAATTCTTCAAATACATGAAGGACCTGCTCGAAGAGAACGGGTGCGGGCATATCAAAATTTTCGGGGGCGGTGGCGGCACCATCCTGCCGGAGGAGATCGAGGAGCTGCACCGATATGGTATCACACGGATCTATTCACCGGATGACGGAAGGAAAATGGGACTTGAAGGAATGATCGAGGATGTGATAAAGCAATGCCAGTCCTCCAATGGAGTGCTTTTAAAAGACCCGAACTGGAATGGAAAACTTCCCCTGAATGAGGTAAAAGATGTTAGGCGTATTGCAAGAATTATTTCCATAGCTGAAAATGAAGGTAACTACACCCGGCAACTGGAGGAACTACTAAAATTATC
>CAZEZE010000095.1:6609-8735 GCA_964516445.1 uncultured Chitinophaga sp.
AGTCCCGTACTCGGCATCACCGGAACCGGCGGTGCCGGTAAATCATCTGTTACTGATGAGATCGTCCGTCGTTTCCTCAACAACTTTACCGATAAGACCATTGCCGTTATCTCCGTTGACCCCTCCAAGAAAAAAACCGGTGGCGCTTTGCTGGGCGATCGGATCCGGATGAACGCCATCAATCATCCCAGGGCTTATATGCGGAGCCTGGCTACACGGGATGATAATACCGCCCTGAGCGGAGCTGTGCAGGAAGCAATCGATATCTGCAAAAGCGCCGGTTTTGACCTGGTCATACTCGAATCGGCCGGTGTGGGACAAAGTGATGCCAGTATCCTGGATCATTGCGATGTGAGTATGTATGTGATGACACCGGAATACGGCGCCGCCTCACAACTGGAAAAAATAAACATGCTGGACTTTGCCGACCTGGTCTGCATCAACAAGTTTGATAAGGCGGGGGCATTGGATGCTTTGGCCGACGTACGCAAACAATACAAAAGAAATCACCGGCTTTTTACCGCGAATGATGAAGAACTTCCCATCATCGGAACGATGGCCAGCAAGTTCAATGACGACGGGGTGAACCATCTTTTTGAACTGTTGCTGAAAAAAATCGAGAATAAAACAAATACACGGTTTGGAACATATCATTTTGCCGAAACGGCGAAAGTGTCACAGGCGGTCATACCGGCTAAAAGGGTACGGTATCTCTCCGAAATAGCAGAGAGTAACAGGGGGTATGATCAATTGGTAAAAGATCAATCAGCTCTTGCCTCTAAAATATACCAACTCAAGGGCGCTCTGGAAACACTTACACAGCCAGAGTCTAAAACCCCTCCTTTGGATGTCCCGATAGCTATCGGGATGGGAGAGGCGATCCAAAAGCAAATTGATTTCTATACCGAACAACTCACCCCGGTCGCCCGTAAGCTGATCACCAACTGGCCCAACAAGCTGGCGGAATATCAAAAAGATTTTTATGAGTATACCGTAAGGGATAAGGTGATCAAACAACCTATGACCACTAAAAGCCTGAGCGGGACCCGGATACCCAAAGTGGTTTTACCAAAATATAAGGACTGGGGTGACCTGCTCAAATGGCAGGCACAGGAGAACGTGGCAGGTCACTTCCCTTTCACCGCCGGTGTATTCCCGCTGAAACGGGAGGGGGAAGATCCCACCCGGATGTTTGCCGGTGAAGGCGGACCGGAACGAACAAATAAACGATTTCATTATGTGAGTATGGACCAGCCCGCCATAAGGCTTTCTACCGCATTCGATTCGGTTACCCTTTACGGTGAGGATCCCGGCCACCGCCCGGATATCCTGGGTAAAGTGGGCAACAGCGGCGTGAGTATTGCCACGGTGGATGACGCGAAGAAATTATACAGCGGGTTTGATCTCTGTGATCCGAAGACCTCCGTATCCATGACCATCAACGGACCGGCACCTATGCTGCTGGCTTTCTTCATGAATGCGGCGATCGACCAGCACTGCGAGAAATGGATAGAAGTGAATGGTCAATGGTCAATGGTGAACGATGCCCTGAAGAAAAAATACCCCGCTGGTAATATCCCGGTTTACAATAATCCGTCTTCTCCCGGCGGATTACCGGAAGGGAACAATGGATTGGGGCTAAAACTATTGGGGTTGTCGGGTGATGAAGTACTGCCTCCTGAAATTTATGAACAATGTAAGCGGGAAGCTTTACAGCAAGTGAGAGGAACCGTCCAGGCGGATATTTTGAAAGAAGACCAGGCGCAGAATACCTGCATCTTCTCCACCGAGTTCGCACTGAAACTGATGGGCGATGTGCAGGAATATTTCATTCAGCAGAAGATCCGCAATTTTTATTCGGTCTCGATCAGCGGTTACCATATTGCGGAAGCGGGTGCAAATCCTGTTACACAGCTTGCGTTTACACTGGCCAACGGGTTTACCTATGTGGAATATTACCTGAGCCGTGGCATGAACATCGATGATTTCGCCCCCAATCTTTCCTTCTTCTTCAGTAACGGCATGGATCCGGAATACAGTGTGATCGGCCGGGTGGCCCGCCGTATCTGGGCCAAGGCCATGAAGTATAAATACAAGGCCAATAAGCGCAGCCAGATGCTGAAGTA
>CAZEZE010000096.1:0-8720 GCA_964516445.1 uncultured Chitinophaga sp.
CCCGTATCAGTTTTTTATCGGACCGGCTGATGAGAACCGTGGGATTGAACGGAAAAAGTGTGATGCCCATGATCAGCGGTTTTGCCTGTGCGGTACCGGCGATCATGAGTGCCCGGAACATTGAGAACCGGAAAGAGCGGCTGCTGACCATTCTTATCACACCATTGATGAGTTGTTCGGCAAGACTACCCGTGTATACCATCCTGATCGGGCTGGTGATACCGCAGTATTACCTGTTTGGGTTCCTGGGTGTGCAGGGACTGGTGATGATGGGTTTGTACTTATTGGGGTTGGTGCTGGCGCTTATCGTTTCCTATGTGGCCAAGTGGTTCATTAAGATAAATGAAAAGAGCTTTTTCATCCTGGAGCTGCCCTCTTACCGTTCCCCCCGCTGGAGAAATGTGATGACCACCATGATCAGCAAGGCAAGGATTTTTGTTTTTGATGCCGGTAAAGTGATCATGATCATCAGCCTCGTGCTTTGGGGACTCAGTTCATTTGGCCCGGGTAAAACAATGCAAAACCTGTCAGATAAGTATGAACAATTAAAGACAACGCCCGGCGCTAATTCATCCAAACTTGACAAGGAGTTCCAGACGGCTAAACTGGAAAGCTCATACGCCGGCATCCTTGGAAAGTCGATCGAGCCGGTCATTTCCCCACTGGGCTTTGACTGGAAGATCGGGATTGCCCTCATCACGTCCTTTGCAGCAAGAGAGGTATTTGTCGGTACCATGGCCACTTTGTACAGCGTGGGTGATGAAGATGAAGGGAGTCTGTTGCTGAAAGAAAAAATGAAAGCGGCGGTGCGGGCCGATGGTTCACCCGTTTTTAACCTGGCCACCGGGCTTTCGCTGATGATCTTCTATGTGTTTGCCATGCAGTGTATGAGCACACTGGCCGTTGTGAAAAGAGAGACCCGGGGTTGGAAATGGCCCATTATTCAGTTGTTGTATATGACCGGACTGGCCTATGTAATGAGCCTGCTGATTTATACAATCGCCAAATGATCTGTGAGTTTCTATTCCGTTTCCCTCCAGGCCCTTCCCCCGTTTTGCGTTAACGATACCCTGACCCCTTTCATTTGTTGGTTATACACCTTATCCGGGGCGCTGTATACAATGTTAAATGTTAGTTTCGTGGTTTGCCCGGGGTCTAAAGCCGGCACTCCTTTTCTGTCAGAGGCAAGGACTTTTTCAATTTTATATGACTTGAATTTGTAAATGTTGTATTCCAACCAGACTGTTGCTGTGTTAGACCGGGTGGCTCCCCTGTTCTTAACAACAACATCTAATGTACCGCCGTTCTTCAGAATCCACGGAGCAAATACAGTACAATGTTCACAGGAGACAATTTCAAGTCCCGGGACATCTACATTAATAAGTTCCACTCTCAATGAGTCCCTGTTTGAAGTGGAATAGCTGACCCGGGTGGAAAGAGGTGCATTGCGTGCTACACCGGTATTTGCCGGCTGCTGGTTTCTTTGAGCAAACAGGAGGTTGCCGGTGAGCAGCAGTGACAGGAGGACAAGATATGTTCTCATAAAAATAATTTTATGCTGTGTTCTTAAAGTTAGTTTTAAAAGCCGGCCTTCTGAAATGATTTTAATCAGAGAGGGTTCCACCCGTCCCGGGGCCCGAAGTACTGCCAGAGCAGCAGTGATATTTTTCTTGCTATGACCCAGGCCTCGTTGTCATGGGTCCAGCGCTGATCCTTGTTATTCCTGGTGAAAATGGAGAAGATATAAGGATTACGGGGGGCGTTTACCAGTAATACCTCGCTTCGGGAGGCGTTCACGCAGCCGTTCTTGCTGAAAACTTCGATAGTGGGCGGGATTTGAGAAATGGCTTCGTTCTCATCCCAGTAATTGCGGCCCAGGCTGCGCATCATTCTTTCGCTGATGGAGGGTGAAATAACTTCCCGGTTGTATATTTTTTCAAAAAGGGTTCCCATCTCACGGGGCGTGGTTTGTCCCCACTGGTAGACGGCGCGGTTCGCCTCCCGGCCGGGGGTTCTTGAATTTACTTTTGTATTTACCAGCCCGAGATTATCCATCAGTTCATTGATCCGGGTGCCGGTGCCCGCCAGGCTTTGCAGCCAGAGACTCGCTGTATTGTCGCTGGTGGTGAGCATGAGCATGATGAGCTTTTTCAGCAGGATCTTTTCATCGCTTTTAAAGGAGCCCAGTATGTCCGATCCAGCATAGAATAGCGAATCCTTATAAATGAATGCAGAATCGTATTTGATCTCTCCTTTATCAATTTTATCCATGATTCCCACGAGTATCGGCACTTTGACGATGCTGGCGGTGGGGAAAACAGTATCGGCGTTGATGGCCACGATTTTTCCCGTACGAAGGTTTTTTACATAGATGCCGATATCGCCGTTATAGCCGCTGATGACTTCCTGCAGTTTTGACTCCAGCTTTTTATCTGCCCTTTGAGCTGCCATGAATAGCGGGAAAAAGTATAGAAAGGCAAGAATTATTTTTTTCATACGGCGTAAGGTTAGCCACGAATTGCACGAAGGGGTTTAATAATTATTATTTCAAGCGAAAAAATGTGATGCATTCATTCGTGTTAGTAGTGTTATTCGAGGCTAAAGCTCAACAATCATTTCATATTCATATACTCAAATACGATCGAGCAAAAAGCCTTTATTCCCGTTATCATCCCGCTTTCATCAATATAAAAATCCGGGGTATGGTGGGGAGCTGCATTTTTCTTGTCCTGGCCCTTCGGCATTCCTCCCAGGAAAAAATAGAAGGCCGGAGCTTTCGTACCGAAATAGGAAAAATCCTCGGCGCCCGTATCCCAATCCCTTTCTTTAACATTGCCGGCACCCGCAGCAGATTCCAGCGAGGGAATCATTTTGCTCACGAGTTCGGGCGTGTTGTACGTTACCAGGGTCTTGGTGTCAAAACTCACTTCCGCTTTTGCACCCGAGGCTTCAGCAATTTTTTCCGCCGTCCATTTGATTCGTTCATGTACTTCCGTTTGCATCTTGCTGTCCAGTGTACGAATGGTTCCGTCCATGATACATTCTTCGGGGATGATATTATTTCGTACACCAGCATGAATTTTTCCAACCGTAATGACTACAGGAGCTTTTGTGAGTTCCATCTGACGGCTTACAATATTCTGTAATCCTTCGATGATCTGGGCGGATACCTGTATGGGGTCGATCCCCTGCCAGGGTTTTGAACCATGACTTCCTTTTCCTTTTACCACGATGTGAAACCAGTCGGACGAAGCCATAAAGGCCCCGGGCTTATATTCTATGGTACCTACTTCGGTATTGGATGAAATATGTAATCCGAAGACGGCATCTACTTTGGGGTTCTCCATCACTCCTTCTTTTACCATCAGCGGCGCACCGCCCTCTTCTCCTTCCGGCGGACCTTCTTCTGCCGGCTGAAAGATAAATTTCACGGTCCCTTTTATTTCGCTCTTCATGCCGGAAAGGATCTCCGCCACGCTCATCAGGATCGCGGTGTGCGTATCGTGTCCGCAGGCATGCATCACTCCCACTTCCTGACCGTTATACGTGGTTTTTTCCCTGGATGCAAAAGGAACATTTGTTCTTTCGGTCACGGGTAAAGCATCTATATCGGCCCGGAGGGCAATACAGGGACCTGGTTTTCCGCCTTTCAGGATGCCGATGACGCCGGTTTTTGCCACATTTTCTTTTGTTTCAATACCCAGTTTCTTCAGGTGTGCAGCAATGATCTTTGCTGTTCTGTTTTCCCGGTTACCCAATTCGGGGTGCTGGTGAAAGTCTCTGCGCCACACAATGCACTTGGATTCGATATTACCCGCGGCATCAAAGGCACGTTCTTTTAGTTTTGCCATCTCGGTTTGGGCGGACATCTGAATACCAAACAAGATCAACGGGAAGAGAACGGAGTATTTCTTCATCGTTTTTTTTGTTGAATTTACTGTAAAAGACCGTTCTATCGGCATCGGGCTCCCCTTAGCCGATTTTATTTATATTTAAAGCCCCATGCTGCTGCGTCATGTTCCATTCCTGAAAGCTGTGTTGCTGCACAGTGTATCTGCCTTTGGCGGTCCCCAGGCGCATATCGGGATGATGATGAAGACCTTTGTAAAGAATCGTCCTTATATCACGGAACAGGAGCTGATGGATTACAATGCTTTTTGCCAGTTGCTTCCCGGCGCTTCTTCTACGCAAACACTTACGCTGATCGGTTATAAAAGGGGTGGTGTTCCCCTGGCGATCCTTACCCTGATCATCTGGATTTTACCTGCGAGTATACTGATGGGGGCTCTCTCTTTTTTGCTTGGCTATATCGACCAGCGTGAACTGGGAACGGATATCTTCAAATTTATAGCCCCTATGGCTGCAGCCTTCCTTGCGTATGCCGCTGTAGCGGCGTTCCCGCTGGCGGTGAAAAATACTATTACCTGGATCATTATGATCGCGGGTACGATCCTGACCTATTTTTTATTCGGACAACCCTGGGTCATCCCGGCCCTGATCATCGTTTCGGGAATTGCCACGAATTTCAGTCTAAAACGATTTCCGCAGGTAGAACAAAAACCGAGGAAGATCAAATGGTGGAACTTCTGGCTGTTTGGGATCCTCTTCATAGCAGCCGGTATTATCAGTGAAATGGCCAGGACTAATGACTGGCCCAACCGCAAGCCTATCAACCTGTTTGAGAATACATACCGGATGGGAAGCCTTGTATTCGGAGGCGGACAGGTTTTAATACCCATGATGTACGAGCAATGGAGTGTGCGTCCCGAAGAAAAAAAGGTACGGGAAAGAAATCCCAATGCCATCCAGATCAATGAAGGAGATATGTACACGGGTATGGGCATCGTGAGAGCGGTACCAGGACCCGTATTTTCAATAGCTTCATTCACCGGGGGTATGGCCCTGAAAGATATGGGCAAAGAGATGCAGGCATTGGGCTGCCTGATCGGTATGATCGCCATTTTCCTGCCAAGTGCGCTGCTCGTGTTGTTCTTTTATCCGATCTGGCATAACCTGAAAAAATATGCGGCCGTTTACCGTTCTATGGAAGGGATCAATGCCGTGATCGTGGGGATCATGATCGCCTCTACCTTTTATATCATGAAGGATATCTCGTTCAGCGATATCAAGACGATCAGTTTTGTAAATATCGCAGTGTTCGCCGGCACCTTTTTATTGCTGCAGTTCACCCGGTTTCCGCCCCCGTTCATCGTGCTGGGCTGCCTGCTGCTGGGATTTATTTTCTGAGTCTATTTTTTATAGTACCCGCCCTTTTCAATTTCCTCCAGCACTTTGTCGGGTACCATATAGCGAACCGATTTCCCTTCCCGTATGTACTTACGTATATGTGTAGCCGATAATTGTAACAACGGCGCATCCAGCACCTGCAGGCGGGCGCCGGATGTATTTTCGACCGCGAAACCGGGACGCTGGTAAACATAAACCGGGTAATTCTTTATGATCACTTCCGCATTCTTCCACTTATGAAGATTTTGAAAGCTGTCGCTGCCCATGATGATACAGAATTCATGTTCGGGATGTTTCTCTGCCAGGTAGGCAAGGGTGTTGGTGGTGTAGGAAGGCCGGGGGAGATTGAATTCGATATCCGATACTTTGATTCGTGTATCATCTTCCGTTGCCAGCCGGATAAGGTGAAGACGGTGGTATTCGTTCAATAAACCATTCTCCGTTTTGAAGGGATTTTGCGGGGAAACTATGAACCAGACCTTCTCTATGTCCGTTTCATTCAGAATATGATTGGCAATAATAAGATGGGCGACATGAACGGGGTTGAAAGAACCAAAATAAAGCCCGATTTTCATTCATTAAATATTGATTATCAATATGTTAGCTCAACCATTATCTGGTCAGCCTCATTCAGGCGAAGGCTCAGGTGGTATCCAGCCACGTTTACAGAAATTGGGTCACCCAGCGGGGCGATCTGCTCCATTAATATCCTTTCTCCTGGCACGCAACCCATTTCCATTAATTTCAGAAGGATCTCGTTGCTATTGAATTCTTTGATCACGCCCTCCTGTCCCGGTTTCAGATCCGATAACCTGATCATCATTTTATATTAATTATTACAAAGCTAACCTTGCTGATTTACATTTGTTTGCGAATTTTGAAATAATGGCCCTTACTAACAGGATACGATTTTTCTTCCAATACCCAGGGGTAGCGCTTCACGACAGGACCCGACTGAAGATTTTTATTCAAAAAATCTTTCAGGTGGAGAAGCGTTCATTGGGCGGGCTAAATTATATTTTTTGTTCAGATAAAGAACTGCTCAGGATCAACCAGGAGTTTTTGGGTCATGATTTCTACACAGATATTGTAACGTTTGAACTTTCCGAAACCCCCGGGAAGATCCAGGGGGAGATATATATCAGCATCGACCGGGTAAAGGAAAATGCAAAAAAACTGGACGTTTCCTTTAAATCTGAGCTTCACAGGGTCATTTTTCATGGTGCGCTGCATTTATGCGGGTACGGGGATAAGACTAGAAGTGAAAAAGAAGAAATGAGGGGGAAAGAGGATCATTACCTGGCAAAGTACTTTAAATAGTGTTCCACGTGGAATCGTTCCACCCTGAAACAGTTCCACGTTTCCCGTGGAACCATTTGTTTCTGCTTGATTATCATAGAAAACCAGTTTCGTTAAACCTTAATTGTTTGCTTTACCTTTGCACCCCATGTTTCCGGAATATGATGTTATAGTAGTCGGGGCTGGTCATGCCGGCTGTGAAGCGGCGGCGGCGGCGGCCAATCTTGGTTCACGTACACTATTGATAACCATGAATATGCAAACCATTGCCCAGATGAGTTGTAATCCGGCTATGGGGGGTATTGCCAAGGGCCAGATCGTGAGGGAAATAGACGCGATGGGCGGGTATTCCGGTATTGTAACAGATCTTTCCACTATTCAATTCCGTATGCTGAACAGGAGCAAGGGTCCTGCGATGTGGAGTCCCCGGGCCCAGAACGACCGAATGCTATTCCACCTGAAGTGGAGGGAATTGCTGGAAAACACCTCCAACCTTGATTTTTACCAGGATATGGTAAAGGGTTTGATTGTAAAAGATGGTCACTGTAATGGGGTGGTAACCGGTATGGGGCATGAAATAAGGGCAAAATCAGTAGTGCTTACTAATGGAACATTCCTGAACGGTATCGTTCATATCGGAGAAAAGAATTTTGGAGGAGGGAGGATGGCTGAGAAAGCGGCCACGGGAATTACCGAACAATTGGTCTCGCTGGGATTTGAAAGCGACCGGCTTAAAACGGGGACTCCGCCGAGGATCGACGGGCGCAGCCTGGATTATTCCAAAATGGAAGAACAGAAAGGAGATCCCGAAATCTCGGGCTTTTCCTTCCTTGATACAGAGAAGCCGGCGAAACAGAGGAGTTGCTGGATCACTTATACCAATCAAAAGGTTCACGATATCCTGAAAACAGGTTTTGACAGAAGCCCGATGTTTGCCGGAAGGATTGACGGGATAGGACCCAGGTATTGCCCAAGCATTGAGGATAAGATCAATCGCTTTGCGGAAAGGGAAAGACACCAGCTCTTCATTGAACCGGAAGGATGGAACACCGTAGAGATCTATGTCAACGGGTTTTCAACCTCACTTCCGGAAGATACACAATACGAAGCTCTTCGTAGTATCGTGGGTTTTGAACATGTGAAAATGTTCCGCCCGGGGTACGCGATAGAATATGACTTCTTCCCGCCTACGCAATTGAACTACTCGCTTGAAACGAAACTGATACAGAACCTGTACTTCGCCGGCCAGATCAACGGGACAACCGGTTATGAAGAAGCCGCCTGCCAGGGATTGATGGCCGGGATCAATGCACATCAGAAAGCCAGGGAGCAGGAACCGCTGATACTGAAAAGAAGTGACGCTTATATCGGTGTACTGATCGATGACCTGATCAGTAAGGGCACGCAGGAGCCATACCGCATGTTTACTTCGAGAGCGGAATTCAGGACCCTGCTCCGGCAGGATAATGCAGACCTTCGGTTAACAGAATTAAGTTATCGTCTCGGTCTCGCCTCACAGGAGAGAATGGATAAAGTGATTGACAAAAAAGATGCAGTAGAAAAGATCAAAGCCGTCCTGAAGGAATTGCCGGTAGAACCTGCTGAGATCAATGGCTGGCTTGATCAAATTGGATCCGCAGCAATATCAGAGAGGCAAAAGGTTGAAAAAATATTGCTTCGTCCTTCCGTTGAACTCCATGATCTTTCTGAGGCACTTCCCAAATTGAAAGAAGCCCTTTCCGGATTTTCTAAAGATGCCCTGGAGCAGGCTTCTATCCAGGTCAAGTACGATGTATATATCGAGAAGGAAAAGGAGCTTGTACAGCGCATGAGCCAGCTCGAAGAACTTGAAATCCCCGAATCCTTCGACTATAAAAGAATTTCTTCCTTGGGTAATGAGGCCCGAGAAAAGCTCAACCGAGTCCGTCCCCGCACATTGGGACAGGCCAGCCGCATATCCGGCATCAACCCAAGTGATGTGCAGATACTGATGGTGTTTATGGGGAGATAAGTCCTATTTTGAAAGAGTGTTCTTATTCATATCCTTTTCCCTGGCCGTTAACGAATTCTGAGGGACACCCATGATCAATCCGCGACAATTGACAGAACCGCACTTGCATTGAAAGGGTTCCATGTTCTCATCCAGGAATTGTGCATAATCAAGCGTCAGTTCT
>CAZEZE010000097.1:0-8646 GCA_964516445.1 uncultured Chitinophaga sp.
GAACCGATGGCCCTTAGCCAAAGCTTACAGCAGAAATTACTGCAAAAATTGTCGCCCCAGCAGATTCAGCTCATGAAACTGCTGCAGGTACCTACGGCCAATCTTGAAACCCGGATCAAGGAAGAACTGGAAGAGAACCCCGCCCTGGAGCTGGATGAAGAAAAACATGACGAAGGCGCCGATGAACTCAAGGATGAATTCAGCGAAAACGGGGAAGAGGAATACGAGGAAAAGGACGGCAGCGAAGACGAATACGATAATATCGATATCAGCGAATACGTGCGGGAAGGCGATGACGATGTGGCGGATTATAAACTCCGGGATGATAATTACCCCGAAGAAGATGAGGGGCGGCAACTTCCCTTTAAGGCAGAAACGAGTTTTTATGAACTCATGAACAACCAGCTTGGCCTCCTGCGGCTGGAAGAAAAGGAACAGGCGATCGCTGACCAGATCGTGGGCAGCCTGGATGAGGACGGCTACCTGCGAAGGGAAACATCCGCGATCGTGGATGACCTTGCCTTCCGGCAAAATATTTCAACGACCGAACAGGAAGTAGAGGCCATTATCAAACGTATCCAGCAGTTTGACCCGCCGGGTGTGGCCGCCCGTGACCTGCGGGAATGCCTCCTGCTACAGCTCTATCGCCAGAAAGACGAAGGCAAACCCGTTACCCTGGCCATCAAGGCCATCACCAAATACTTTGACGAATTCACCAAGAAGCACTACGAAAAGATCCAGCGGGGACTGGATATTGACGACGACCAGCTGAAAGAAGTGATGCAGTGGATCATCCGTCTCAACCCCAAACCGGGAGGCAACCTGGGTGAGATGAACAAAGCGGAGAATTATGTAGTGCCTGATTTCTTTATCCTGAACAATGCAGGCAAACTGGAACTCACACTCAACAGCCGCAATGCGCCCGAACTGCGTATCAGTGAAGGTTACCGGGATATGCTGAAAGAATATGACAGGGGCGCCAAAAAAGACAAGCGGCAGAAAGAGGCCGTCCTCTTTATCAAGCAAAAGATCGATGCGGCCAAATGGTTCATCGATGCCATCAAGCAACGGCAGCATACCCTGCTCAGCACCATGAACGCCATCATGGAACACCAGTACAATTTCTTCCTGACCGGTGACGATACGGAAATGAAACCCATGATCCTGAAAGATATCGCCGAGAAAACAGGATTGGATATCTCTACCGTCAGCCGGGTAGCCAACAGCAAATTCGTGCAAACAGAATTCGGTACCTACCGGCTCAAGTTCTTTTTCAGCGAATCACTGAGCACCGACAGCGGTGAAGAGGTATCCACCCGGGAGGTCAAAAAAATACTGAGCAACCTGATCGAAGGGGAAGACAAGAAACACCCGCTGAGCGATGAGCGCCTAACCGAACTCTTACAGGAAAAAGGCTACAATATTGCTCGCCGTACCGTGGCCAAATACCGGGAGCAACTGAATATACCGGTAGCGCGCCTGAGAAAGGAATTATAAAATGAAACGCCGCAGGCATATCACCGTTATTCTCCTCACCCTGTTCGTCTTTGTCACGGTACGTGCCGGTGCGCAGCCAATGCCCGTTGACGAGAACAAGATACTCCGTCAATATTCCCAGGTGAGCCTGGTCTTTAACCGCATCTTTAACGGCAGCGGACTGGATTCTTTTTACCAGCGTTTACAGGAGTTGAAAAAGACAAAGAATGGAAAGGTCACAATTCTCCATATCGGTGATTCACATCTGCAATCCGATCACCTGCCCGCCGTGGTTAGAAAAGGTTTCCAGGATTTTTTCGGCAACGCGGGTAAACCGGCGACTTCCTCCAAAACCCTTTCCCTTACTGAAGAAGTAAAAAATAAGGACAGCAGCGGAGTATTCTACCAGTCGATCGGTATCAATGGCGCCCGGTTTGACACCTATAATCAATCCGCCTCCTTCTGGCAGCAGGCGGAGCAACTGAAACCGGATCTTTTCATCATTTCCCTGGGAACCAACGATGCGCAAACCAATGATTTTAATGAGCCGGCATTCCTGCAGGAGGTGACGCAACTGCTGAGCAACCTGAAAAAAGCGAATCCTTCCGCGGCCGTGCTGGTGACTACCACCGCCGATTCTTTTAAGGGAGGTAATTCCAACCGGGAACTCTGGAACATCAATCTTTCCCTGTTCGCTTATTGCAGCAGCAACAATATCCCCGTATGGGATATGTACCGTGTCACCAATGGTTTTGGTTCGGCCCGGAACTGGTGGAAAAAAGGAATGCTGAACGGTGACGGGATCCACTTCACGGCGAAAGCCTATAAGATACAGGGGGAGTTGTTGTACAATGCCCTGGCAAAGGGTTATAACAGTTATATCAGCAGTTATTGAGTTGGCTAAGCGTTTAAAGGAGGATTTCTTCATGTGCCATATCTTCTTCTTTTTGCTTTACCCCCTGTACGAAACATTTAATTGAAAGGGCACTTTGTGTTCTTGAGGTGAGATGTAAAAAAAGTGAGCCCCTCCTTATCTTCTTTCTGCTCCTTTAGACTCTTAGAAATTATCTCAAAACTCGAATTAGGCGGAAATTTAACCACGGAGAACACTGAGTTTTGCAGAAAATAATCTTGCCTCTGCTGAGTCCTCTGTGGTTAATTTTGACATTTGAGAAGGGTTCTAGCTATTAAAATTGCAGGTAGATCGGCATCACCGGCTCCGCGGATTTAAAATACCCGTAGATGATCACAAACACAAAGAACAGCGCGATATAAACCGGCATGGGCACTTTTTTGAAACGTCCGATCAGCTTATCGGCATAATCATCCGGTATTGCGTGCAAAACAAAGGCCAGGGCGATCATGATCAGTACCGGTTTATAATTTTCAAAGAAGGCTCCCCATACCGAAAAACTGAAATCGTGGGTGATCTGGAACAGCATATTGGAAGCGTCTTCCAGCGTTGCGGCTTTGAAGAAAACCCAGCCGAAACAAACAAAATGAAAGGTGACCAGTACGGCAACGGCATTGTACAGCCTGCTGTTATTGAATTTTCCAAATGCCTTTCCCGTCAGCAGCATCCATACCTTGTGCACAGCCAGAGAAATGCCATGCAGGGATCCCCAGATGATAAAATTCCAGCTTGCGCCGTGCCATAGTCCGCCCAGCAGCATGGTGGTGAGCAGGTTCAAATTGGTGCTGATACCCTTTTTCTCCTTTGTGATTATGGCGGGCAACAGGAAAAGCAGCAGGATCCCGGCTGTGACGCCAAGAGAGCTATACCAGGGAAGATGAAACCCTTTGAAACAGGCAAAGAACACTCCTCCAAAGAAAAGAATGGAAAAGAACCAGGTGCCGAAAGAACCCTTCTTATTACCACCAAGCGGAATATACAGGTAATCCCGCAGCCAGGAGGAAAGGGAAATATGCCATCGTCGCCAGAACTCAGTGATGTTCTTACTCTGGTAGGGTGAAAGGAAATTGGTGGGAATGCTGAAGCCCAGCCATTTGGCGATCCCGATGGCCACATCGCTGTAGCCGCTGAAATCGCAGTAGATGACAACGGCATACGCGTAAACGGCAAAGAGATTTTCCAGTCCTGTGTATCGCGAGGGATCATCAAAGATATAATTGACAAAATTTAGGGTGATAAAATCGGAGATGATCAGTTTCTTGAACAGTCCCGACAGGATGAGATAAAACCCTTTGGCGAAATCATTTTCGGTAATGATGTAGGGTTTGTTGATCTGTGGCACAAAATCATGCGCCCTTACGATCGGTCCCATCACCAGTTTGGGGAAGAAGGAAAGAAAGAGCAGGTAATCGCTGAATTTTCGCGCCGGTTCAAAGTGGCCCCGGTACACATCGATGGTATAGCTCAGGTTCTCAAACGTGTAAAAGGATATTCCCACCGGCAGCAGGATATTCAGCGGGTTGAAACCGGCATCCAGCAACCCGTTAAAGGTCTCGATAAAGAAATTGGTGTATTTGAAATAGAACAACAGACCCAGGTTGAACACAATACTGGTCAGCAGCAGGAGTTTTTTCTTCTTCCTGTTTGTCTGGCGGTGAATGGCATTCGATAAAACAAAATCGACGATCGCGGAAAGAATCACAAAGACCACAAAGACCCCGCTGGCCTTGTAAAAAAAATAAAGAGAGAAAAAACAGAAAATATAGCGTCTTACCTTGAAATTATTGCGGAACCGGTAATACAGCGCGATGAAGATGGCAAAGAAAAACACAAAGAAACCGTTGTTGAATAGCAACGGGTTCTTCGGGTCGTACAGGAATTGTTCCAGGAATGCTTGTATGTCGAAAGAGGGCATAGGTTTTACTTGCGGGTACGGATGTATTTGTTGTATTCATTCATGATAGCCTCATAAAGATAAGTGCCCAGCACTTCAGCGCCGCGGTGGTTGGGATGCACATAATCCCTGTTGGCCAGGGAAGGGTTCAGTTTAGCCCAGGCCACGATGGAATTGGTGCCGCCCATGGAAGCAAACTGGTTATAAAAGGAGCTCCCCGTTTCATATGCAACAGTGGCCTGTATCTTAATAAGTGAATCAATACCGACGGCGGATTTATATTCTCCCCCGTAGCGGAAGGCCCGGTCGGCCGTACTCACCAGCAGGAAATCCGTTTTGTCAAAACAATTGCGGATCTTTCTTACCACAGGAAGCATGGCCCTAGCATACCAGTTAAAGTTCCGGTCGTTGGGCCGGAACAGGAGGTTGACCCCGTACTGGAAAATGATCAGGTCGTAAGGGTTATTGGCAGCGATCGACTTCATGAAAACAGAATCGATCCGGGCAAACTCGATCCCGGTGATGCCGCGGAAGGAGAAATTGTCAACAAAGACCCCGGAGGGTGATTCAAAACTGATCCCGTACACGGGCAGGTTCTCATTAGCAACGGAAAGGCGGATACTCCTGTTTTGATCAGTCGCCAGTGTTACCCTGTTGAGCAGGTTGGGCCCATTCACCTGGAACGGAGTATTATTAACTGAAATGTTCACGGCACCCGCCGTATTACCAAAGAGCAGGTTCTTTTCAATGATGGCCGCGCTATCAGTAATGGTCTGGTCGATCATCTGCACCCAGTCTCCGCCGCTGCGGAACAGGTGCCCGGAAAAATAAAGCCGGCTGCTTTTCCCGGATTTGAAACTCTCATCCTGCCATCCCGCGGAATAATTATGTACAACGGATTGCCTGAATTTGGATACCTGTGAAGTGATGGGAACAAAGCCCACGCCGCTGCCACCAAATTGCTGTTGCAGTAATTTACGAACGGTCTGGGTCAGCAGGTCGCCCTCGATCATGCTGTCACCAAAATAGGCGATCCGGATCTTTCTTTTTTTACCCGATTTCAGTTCCGCCAGTTTTTCGAGGAAATTATTCAACGAGCATTTATTGGTATCGGCATTGAAGCCTGTTATGAAACGGCCTTTTTTATAGAGATCGAAATTTTTATCGGGCAGATCCTCTATGATGACGAGGTTGCTGTCGGGTTTCTCTATGACGATGGCCGCGGAATCCGTTTTCATCACATCCGAAATAAGATTGATCCGCTGAAAAGGCATCCAATGAAACCCGAGCAGGGTCCCTGCCAGGGAAAGAAGCAGGTAAAGACAAACACTCCCGGTAACAAGATAAAGGACACGGCGGTTGCTGTTCATAGCAGGGGCTTCTAACGGGTGGCGGCTAGTTTATTTTTCCTGATGGTATCATTGATCCTTTGTTTCCATACAGCAGGGACTTCCGAGTACCCGCTTCTGCTGATCGCATCCGTCCATAGCCTGTAATCCATGTTGCCGTAAAGTTTTTTGTAATACTTTTTTTTCGACTGAAGTTTGCAAAAACCCACAAAGGAAGCGGTATCAGTGTCGTATTGCTTATACCGGGTTTTTATCCCTTTTGTCTTCAGCAGGTTGTTCTTCCCTACAATGCCGAAAAAATTATTGAGCAGTTTGCAGTTCCGGCTGGTGCCGGAAGCGGATTCAATGATTGACACCCCGAGAATAACCGAGGCCGGGATGCCATAAGCCCCGGAAAGCGAATCAGCAAGGGGCCTGTATTTCTGAATAAAGGTCTTTGTCTGGGCAGTTAAGGAAAGGGAAAAAAAGACAAGGCTAAAAAAGAATAACAGGCTGGGTTTGGTTAACCCCCGTTTTGTTGTAACTCGTTGATTTTCTGCTGTCGGCATAAAAGTTATCGGATAAAGATACAAAACGCTTTTTCCATAAGTCCTTTACTTTTGCAAAAATCATACTGGGATCATGAATAGTCGTTTAGTGGTTGATAAACAAGAAGGTTTGAAGGAAGACAGGGACAGTAGGCTTTTGCCCCAGCCGGCCCTGCTAAGGTTGTCAGCCAGGTTCTTTTCCTTGCTTTTTCATCCTGTTTTTGTGCCGGTCATGCTGGTCTATTTCATGGTCTTCATCCATCCTTATTTATTTGCCGGAATGGAAACCCGGCCAAAGGTCCTGGTGGTAGTGCAGGCAGCTGCCATGTTTACATTTTTCCCGTTAGTAACAGTACTGTTGCTGAAAGCGTTGGATTTCATTAAAAGCATACAACTGACCAGTCAGAAGGACCGGATCATCCCGCTGGTTGCCTGCGGGGTATGGTATTTCTGGTTATGGTATGTATGGCGTAACCAGCCCGATTACCCGCAGCAGGCCGTGCAGTTTGCATTGGCCACCTGGATTTCTGCCAGTCTTGCCCTGATGGCGAATATCATCATGAAGATCAGTTTGCATGCCATTGGCGCGGGCGTGATGCTGACCTTTATCATTCTGCTGGCATTTACACAGGATCTGAATTTCGGAGTATATATCTCGGCCGCCCTGCTTGTAACCGGTATTATATGCACTTCCCGCTTCATCGTATCTGACCATTCACCGTCAGAGATCTACGGCGGACTGGCATTGGGTGTCCTCTCCATGATCGTGGCTAACCAGTTCGGGTAAGCGCCCGTCATTGCTGTTTCGTCATGCGAATGGGTGATAAAAGCTCAACCTTCCCCCTGAGCCAGGTCATGCACGCATGTCCGGAATTTACGATACCTTAATACAAATTTTTCACCATGAAGCATTACCATATTGTATCACGGATAGCCATTTACCTGCTGTCGGTGGTGCTGATCGCTTTCGGTATTTTTCATTTCATGTATCCGCGGGACCTGCTGGTGTATGTTCCGATCTGGCTGGTAGGGGGTATCAAATGGGCGTATGTGGTAGGAGCAGCTTTTATACTGGTGGGTCTTTCCTTTCTTACCAACCAATATGTCAAATTCACCGGGTACCTGCTGGCATTGCTGCTGATCGTTTTTATCCTGACGATACATGTGCCCAACTACATGGATGCGGGAGATAAAGATATGCGGCAACTGGCGCTGATCAATATCCTGAAGGATACTGCCATCATGGGTTTTGCGTTGCATATTGCTGCGGGGGCGCATCACCAGCATTTCCACCTGGAGGAAGCCGACTGAACCGCTAAATGGATGCTGTAATTTCTGATCGCGGACACTGTTCTTGCGGTGCTAAAGAATTTTTTACGATCACCACAGGTTCCAGTCAACAGCGATCGTTTCATTTCTGGAAGTGGGTCTCTGCAACCCATTGGTCAGTTGCTCCACTCTTTCCCCTACCACCTTTTTCAATTCACTGATCTTTATCGTGGGATTCTTATCCATGGCTTCAAGAATACTGTATGTGAACACTCCATTCTTTAAATCACCCCGTTCCAGCGCAAACTGTGTTCCCGCTGCGGCCGAGATGATGGTGGCGCCGGTGCTCTTCCCCACATTCACAAATAATGATTGCATCAGTTCAAAACTGTTCTTCATACCCACCTGGGTTTTACCGGTGTAGCGAAGTTCGCCCCCTTTGATGCCCTGTTTCGTTAATGAGTCTTCGGCAGCTTTGTATTGGGTGATCTCCTCCTTATCAACTTCCCCACTGTGGCAGGCATCGACCAACATCAGTTTTTTCCTTGCCGGTATGCTGTCCAATAGGTTTTCCAGTTCATCATAGGGCAGGCCGTTCTCCTCCGGTTTTTCGAAGTTGATGGAGTAAGTGCTTAGGAAGTAATCATATTCTTTGCTGAGCAAGCCATGGCCGGAATAGGAGATGATCACTTTGTCGTTTACCGATGTCTGTTGAAGCTTTTGCTTCAGTGCCTTTACATTACTGATCGTTACATTCTCGTTGAACAGGGTGTCAATAATGATGTTGTCTTTGTATTTCTCTTTTAGTTTGACTGAAAGATCGCGAATATCCTTGCTGCTGTACTGCAGGTTGTTCTTCGGATCTGCAAATTTGTCAATCCCGATGCCGATGAAGCGGAGGCTTTCTTTTTGTTTAACTACCGGAGTATAATTCACTAGCAGCGGCATCCGGTAGCTTTCGGTGCCGTTTACATTGGTGATGCTGGTCTCGATCCGGTTTTCCCCCTGAGACAAATTGATAGCGATTGTGGTATCAATGCGGTTGCTGTTCTTCTTCCGGATACTGATTCCCCTTTGTCCGTATACAGGAGCTTCATTCACCCATACATTGAAGCGGTCGAGCTTGTAGGTGCTGTCCATCCCCTTGATGCGCAACGTCAGGGTTCCGGCCTTTTGTTCATGCTCAATACTGTCACGGTTGACAAAATCGCATTCGGG
>CAZEZE010000098.1:0-8627 GCA_964516445.1 uncultured Chitinophaga sp.
ATCTCCAGGATAACAAGAATATGGGGCTGCCTCTGTGTAAAGAATGACAGTTTTGAAAACCTGGTGATCGGAGGTGAAGTGACCGATGCCGCCAATGTGAGCGTTGCGGCAAGAGTGGGATCTTATCTCTCGGCGATCATGCAGGTCACCCCTTCACTGGCAAGGATCACGATCGATGGTGAAGCTTACATGTCACTCGCCCTTTCCCTGGATGCGTTGGTCAGCGGTCATATGCAGCTTACCATGAACTGGGCGGAAGGATTTTTGGAAGGTGAAGTGGCCGGTAAATTCCGGGTAGCGGAAGGTAGTCTTGTATTAAGCGGCAGCTCCCTTGAAGCGGAAGGTCAACTGAACTGGCATGTAGGCATTGATTTCAATGAACTGCAGGGAATGGTTGCGCTGCGGATGATGTCATCCACCGGGATTGCGGGTTTGGGCGGCGGACTGGGCGGCGGTATGGGTATCGGCGCTGCATTCTATATGGGTATGAACGCCCCGAAATCGAGGGCATGGGTCTTAATGGGGGATGATCCCCGGTATGCCCTGAATCTAACGCCGATGCCTGAACGATTATCCGGCATTTACGGATCACTGCAGGTTTCACAAAGCATCAGCCTGTTCATTATTTCCGGCGGATATGAACTGCATGTGGGACTGGGTGCGTTCACCCTCACCCCGGCTTCGGCCACCCTGCTGGGCGCCCTTGCCGCCGGACCGGGTCTGCCTTACATCGTGGGCAACCTGGGCGGACGCATTCACGGAGAGATACTGGGAGGCCTGGTATCGGCGGCAGCCTGGTTTAATTTACAACTCATGGGACCATATCCATTCTCCTTCCAGGGAACGGTAGGACTGGAAGCCTGTGTGCTCTGGGTGTTCTGCGGATCGGTTGACCTGACCATCGGCCTGAACACAACAGAAGGATTTTATATACGATAAAAAGTTTCGGATCAAAAACACATACCATGACTATCGCAAAAAAAATAATGACAGCAGCAATTGTTTGCCTTACGGCTGCTTCCACCTTACAGGCACAAAATGCCGTGGCCGTCAGCAGCAACCCCGGCCCCGGATTACATGTGGCACTTAACTGGTCGCCCTACAGCGGAGCGGTGAAATATAATATTTACAGAAAGAATGAAGGCGCCCCTTCGTACCCGGCAACACCCATTAATGCAACACCGGTACAGGTGCTTTCAAATTGCGTCACCATCCGTTCGCTGCTGATCACTTCACCCGATTCCACGGAATGGAAAATCGTGGCAAAAGCATTATCCGGCCCTGGTCCCGGCCTGTTCAATCCCTGCACGGTGAATACCCTGCCCGCAGGTTCAGAAAAACAAAAACGGCTACGGGTACTTTCCAGGGCATCCATGCCGATCGCAATGGTTGCGGGACTGGGTTACAGGGATAATACAGTCACCAATGGAAACAGTTACCGGTACAGGATCGTTGCGCTGAATGCAGCCAATACGGTGCTTGGCACGGTGGCCACCGACCTGCCTGTTAAAGCCGGTACTTTCGTAACCCTGGCGCCACCAGTTTCACTGCTCACCGAACCCGGTGATGACGCCGTGCTGCTGAGATGGGATACGGTGGGAGGCGCTGCCGGTTATATTGTGGAAAGGGCCCCGGCCGCTATCGGACCTTTTACCAGGGTGAACGAAAGTTATTTTGCCGCCGAGGTCAGGAATCACCTGAATGGCGACACCCTTATCCCTGCTGCCAACGGCATGCTCGACTACAAGCGTTACACGGCAGTGCTGGGAAAAGATTCCACACACCTGGTCAATGGTATTCCGGTAGGAGGACCAAAGAATAACAGTAATTATTATTACCGGGTAAAGACACTCGATCTCTTTTTGCGTGCCGGTACTGCATCGGCCGTATCAGGACCTGTAACTCCGAAAGACAGTACGAATCCTTCGGTACCCATGGATCTCTCAGCCGTAACAGATGAAGGCCCCGGTCATGTAACGGTTCGCTGGCAGCAGGTGGTAAAGGACAAGAACGGACACTGGGAATACCCCGACAGCACGATAAAATACAGGCTGTACCGTTTTACGAGTTCAGAGAATCCCAATACCACACCCTCCGTTTATCTCGGCGAATTACCCACTATAGGCGGTCTCAAATACAGGGATCATACCGATACGGATCCCTCCCTTCGTTCTGCATTCGGCAATAAAACATGGTGGTACCGGGTACGGGCCATTGACCAGAATACGAATATCAGCCAGTGGTCTTCGGGTGTATCGGCGATCGTAAAGGACATTACCAAACCCGATATTGTCAAAAATTTAGTTACCAAGGGATTTGAAGAATATATTTCGGTAAAATGGAAACCGAACACGGAGCCGGATGTGGCCAGCTATATGGTTTACCGCAGTCTTTGTCACCTCGGTTCCTGGGTGGATTGTGCCAAACAGAAGGAATGCCGGGAATGGCAGAACTATGATCCGTCCAAAGGGGATCCCAAAGACAATAAGAATCCATCCTCCAATCCCAATAATGCGGATAATCCTTCCGGCGCGACTACTGCCGCTCCAAAGACCCAGTTACCCTGTCCCTGCAGCGGACCCTTTGTTTTCCTGGGCGAGATCACAAAAGATTCTGTAGACCGTGCCATTTCAAAAAGCAATTTCTTTTTTAATGACCGCAGTATTCCTGAGGGTTCACCGCTTTGCTATGCGTACTGGGTAAAAGCAAAAGATTCATCCGATAATCTGAGTGGTTCCTGGCCTATTCCTTCCGTTGCTGAACAGGCGCAGATCAAATGTGAAAGACTCAGGGACAGGACGCCACCGGAAAATGCTATCATATCCGGTTTGTACGCGCAGGCAGAACAGGTGAGAGTGGAATGGATCGGCCCGCCCACACAGGACACCAGGGCCTACCATGTTTACCGTGCTGAAGGTACCAATCCCAAAGACGAACCCAACAGCGCAGCGTATACCTGGGTTGGAGGGATGACCGTTGAATTGCCGCCCACCCTGCCGGTTGTTTTGGCCAGTCCCTACGTTCCCCCGGGCCTAGCGACCTGTGATAAGATCTCCGTTCAATCAACACCGTGGATGAGCCAGGGGTATTTTGAAGACAAGGGCATTAAGCCAAAACTCACGTATTGGTATAAAGTGGTGGGGATCGACTACGATGGTAATGAAACGCCACTCGATAAAGCAGCGGCGATCAGTACTTTCAGTTTTACCCGGAAATTACCAGGCGCACCTGTGATCAATACGATCGATAAAACGGCCGAACCCTGCTCAGTGATACTCAAATGGTCGCCCGGTTATGATCCGGCATCCCAGGTTGGATTCATTGTGTACCGGAGCAGCGCCGCAGCGGGTCCCTTTATCCCGGTGGTGGTCAGCCCGGTTACCGGCAACAGTTACACCGATAGCAATGTAGTGAAAGGACAGACCTATTGGTACACGACGGCGGTACTGATGAAGAACGGACGTCTATCTCCCATGTCTGCCGCCAAAAGTATAACGCCATAAACGAAGAACATTAAGAAAAATAAGATCAGATCATTCATATTATAAAATAACTGCGATGAAAACCCGAAATCCTGTTCTTGTATTAATCCTCGGCCTGTTTCTTGGTACAGGCAGCCGTGCCCAGGATCCGAACTGGGTAAAGAACAATACCTGGTATTTTGACAATTTTACCAAGGATGTCCTGCCCTGGTCGATGTTCCGGGAAACCTTTATCGGTGTGGCGCCGGCGCCTTCCGCGGATTTTGACCAGGTATTTTATGATGCCCTTTATAAAACACAGCTCGCGGCCAAGGGACATTGCTACGGCATGGATGTGATGGCGATGCTGATGCTGAAGAATGGTGGTCACCTCGGTTATTGTCATCCACCTTATATGTATTCCGGCACGATCGCTTCCCCTGCCAACCCGGCTGATTCCATTGGCCCAGCCGATCCCACTTTAAAAACGGCCATCGGGCTGGTGCATGGCAACCAGATCAATCATGGATTCCTTTCCTTCCTGCTGGATGTGATCGCCATAGCCAAGAGCCGGGATGGCCGCTATACCTATTCACAGGTAAATTATTACCTGGCCAAAAATGACCCCCCGGTTATCAGCGTTACCAAGGATATATCCCCGGCTGATGGGGGGCATGTGCTTATCCCTTTCTTTACAAAAGATCTCGGAGCTACAAAAAGGATCTATGTGTACGACCCCAACCGGACCTATTACAAGTCGGGCGCCGATGGCAAGGACTGGTATGTGAACGGGAATAACTATATAGAAGTGAACAGCGCCACGGGCGCCTGGACATTCGATATGGGGGGTGTAAGCTGGTCAGGAAGCCCGGGTGGCGGCGGACATTGTATTGTTATTCCATTGTCTGTTGCCGGCAAGAGAGACCGGCTTCCGCAATCACTTCTGGCGGATGGCGCTTATGCCCTGAATACTATTTTTATTTTCGGGAACGTGAAGGTCGACCAGATCTCCGACATGGAGGGCAAAAAGAAATTCTATAAAGAGAAAGCCAAGGATATGGAAACCTGTGAAGCCAAACGATTGAACTCGGTCATGCCGTTCTATCGTTTCAGTGGTGAACTTTCTTCCCGCGGTCCTGAAAGGAACAATGCTTATTTTTTCAGGGGTTCCGACCCTGTTAAACTGCGGTACCGGGCTTTTGGGGAGTACAGGATAGGGATGATCTTCCATGGAAAATATTATGAAATTAAGGGGGACGGTAAAGGGTCGACCAGCGAATTCTGGCCCGATAATAAATGGTTCGATCCCTGTATCACTGCACCAAAATAACAGGTTACGGGTTGTTCGGTCATTCCCTGTAAATTTGCGGCTGAATCAATACAACAGTTGGTTGTGTTATGACAGACCCGAAAAATATTTCCATCCGGGATTATACCTATTCCCTTCCCGATGAACGTATCGCCAGGTACCCGCTCGCTGAGAGGGATACATCCCGGTTACTCGTTTACAAAGACAGTAAGATAACAGACGATATCTTCCGGAACATCGCCGCTCATATCCCTGAAAAGTCATTGCTGGTATTCAATAACACCAAAGTAGTGGAAGCAAGGCTTCTTTTTCAGAAACCCACAGGGGGTGTTATCGAGATCTTCTGTCTTGAACCACATGAACAGTATGCGGATATCAGCAGTGCCATGTTGCAAAAGGAAAAAGTACGCTGGCATTGCCTGGTCGGCGGGGCATCCAAATGGAAACCGGGACAGGTACTGGAAAAAGAGATCCCTGGCTCCGGGGCGCCCGTATTTCTGCGGGCAACTTATATAGAGAAAAGACCCGGAACCTTTCTCTTTGAATTGTCCTGGACACCGGCTGGCCTCAGTTTTTCTGAAATACTCCATCTTGCCGGCGCTATTCCGCTTCCTCCTTATTTAAAAAGGACGGTTGAAGAATCCGACAAGGAAAGATACCAGACGGTATATGCGAAACAGGAGGGTTCGGTGGCTGCACCCACTGCGGGTCTGCATTTTACAGAAAGGATATTTGAATCGCTGAAACAGAAAAATACGGTTACAGACTTCGTCACCCTGCATGTGGGTGCGGGCACTTTCAAACCCGTGAAGAGCGAAACGATGGAGGAACATGAAATGCATGCCGAGTGGATCGATGTTTCGCGGTCAGCGATTGAAAATGTTCTCCGAAACATTGACAATAATGTCATCGCGGTCGGGACAACTTCGCTGCGGACCCTGGTGGGTTTATATTGGCTGTGGGCAAGGAGACGGGAGTCGGGAGTCGGGAGTCCGGAGTCGGGAGTCGGGAGTCGGGAGTCGGAACCCGAAAGCAAACCGGCTGGGTTCACAACGCCGCTTGAACTAAAGCAATGGGAAGCATATGAAATGTCCCGAAGAGATTTTCCTGCCAGGGATGCTCTTCTGTCCTTGTTGATTTGGATGGATAGTAACAAGTTAGACAGACTGGTCGCGAAAACACAGCTACTCATCGCGCCGGGATATGATTTTAAAATCGTAAAGGGGCTGATCACGAATTTTCACCAGCCCCAATCCACTTTATTGTTACTGGTGGCGGCATTGACCGGCCCGGATTGGAGGAGCGTTTATGAACATGCTTTGCACCATGATTACCGGTTCCTCAGTTATGGCGACGGGTGTTTGTTATGGCGCCCTTCCCGGCAACGGGAGTGATGGCTCATGCTTTCTTTAGCGGAAGATCGATCGTGAAGGTACTCCCCTTGCCCAGCGTGCTCTCGGCCCGGATATCGCCATCGTGCGCTTCCACCATCGTTTTCACATAGCTCAGGCCGAGGCCGAATCCCTTTACATTATGTACGTTGCCCGTATGGGCCCTGTAAAATTTCTCAAAGATCCTTTTTACCGTATCGCGGTTCATTCCGATACCATTATCCTCGATCTTCATAGTGAAATGCTTCCCGTTCGACTGGGTGCTTAATTTAATGATGGGCGGTGTATTTTCTTTGGCATACTTCACAGCATTGTCGACCAGGTTATTCACCAGGTTCGAAAAATGCACTTCATCGGCATCGATCAGGTCTGTTTGGGCCTCCAGGTCCAGTTCTACCATCCCGTTTTTACTGGCCAGTTGCAGGGTGAAATTATCCACCACATCCTTAATCACCTCGTGTACGTGAACGGGTTTCAGGTTCAGGTCAACTTCCTGTTTTTCCAGTTGAGAGGCCTTGAGAATCGTTTCCACCTGGCGGTTCATCCGCTGGTTTTCTTCCTTGATGATATCGCTGAAATAAGCCAGTTTATTACGGTCCTGGATCACTTTATCGTTTCGCATGGCATCCACCGCCAGGGAGATCGTGGCAATCGGTGTTTTGAACTCGTGCGTCATATTGTTGATGAAATCATTCTTGATCTCCGCCATTTTCTTTTGACGGAGCATGGTGCGTACCGTAAGTGTAAACGCGGCCAGGATAATGAGCGTGAACAATACGGAGACGATGATCTGCCCGATAAGCGATTTCAGCACCAATCCCTTGATATTGGGAACAACTACAAACAACACTTCATTCACACTCAGGTTCTCCCCCGCCGTTCCGCTCATCGCTTCCAGTCCGCTGTTATAGACAAAATTCTGCGTCGTGTCCTGGAAAGCGGCGACGAAATGGGGAGAGGCTTTCTGAAAGACCATGTTCCCCATTCTGTCGAAGGAGGCAATTCCAAATTCGAAATTGATGTTCTTCAGGTTATTTTGCAAAAAGGCTTTTTCAAATTTGCGGCGGATCTCATCTACTTCAAAACGACTGGCCACCGTCTGCGGCTTAAAGATATCGAGGGAGAAATCATCGGGCAGGACCAGTCCCCGTTTGCTATTGCCAACAAGATTGTTTCCTTTGTGCTGCGACAATTCCTCCGCCACCAGCCGGGTGCTTTGCTCCACGCTGTGCTTGATCTGTTCCCTGCGGAGTGACACCATGTTCCGTAAGGCGGAATTCTGGTTGATAATAATACCCGCCAGCGACAAACTGATCAGGATAGTAATAATGGTAAATATTCGTTTCACGTAATGGCCTGAACTTCTAAGATAACAGGTTTTTAATTATATACCCGACTTACAAAAATACATTACCCCGGCAGTTTACCATCCCCTGGAGAGGGTATTCGGGTTGATTTTAACGGGGATTTAGAAAGGTCCGGATCGTTCCGTCATAAACCAGGCTTTTGGGGCCGCGCCGAATGAAATTTGAACAGGAGTTTTGAAAAAAGATTAATAATGCTAAATTGAATCATGATTGAACCGGCCCCCGGCATATTACTGATCGCTGACCCTTTCCTGAAGGACCCCAACTTTCTCCGCACGGTTGTTTTTCTGTGCGAACACCGGGAAGAAGGCAGCTTTGGTTTTGTACTGAACCGGCAATTTGAGAACACCCTGGATGAACTGATACCTGAACTCGAAGGACATAAGATACCGGTCTATTACGGCGGACCGGTACAGGTGGATACCATTCATTTTCTGCACCAGCTCCCCGATGAGATACCCGGCGGACAGGAAGTGATCAAAGGGGTTTATTGGGGCGGTGATTTTGACGCCGTGGTCGGTCTTTTAAAAAACAAGCATATCGATACAGGACGGATCCGCTTCTTTATCGGTTATTCGGGCTGGAGTGACGGGCAACTGAATGAAGAGATGAATGAAAAGACCTGGCTCACCGTGAAAGCTACCCGCAAACTTATTTTTCACAACGATTATTCCGAGATCTGGAAAGAAGCGCTGAAACACCTGGGCGGCGATTATGAGATGATGGTGAATTTTCCGATTGATCCGCAGCTCAACTAAACCCCACCCCCTGTACCCCGCCTTCGCACGCTGCGGCGGGCAAGCCTGAAGGGGGAACTTAGATTGAATATTTCCTGTATCATCTATAAATCTTTAAATCCGGAGAAATCAACCCAAGAATAATATACATTTTCGCATCTCTTTAATTAAACTCTGGTATGAAAAAAATATTACTGATTACTATGAGTTCTTTCTTTGCTATTGCTAACCCGGGTTGTAATGCATTGAAGAACCTGGGTGCCGTGCCTTCAGAACTGGAGATGATACTTGGATTGAGAGATGCATTATCGCAGGGATTGTTCAGGGGATTGAATGCTTTTGCTGATCCCGAAGGAAATCCG
>CAZEZE010000099.1:0-8598 GCA_964516445.1 uncultured Chitinophaga sp.
CATTTGCTGATCTGCCACGGCATGGTGGATGTGAATGTTCATTACCAGGATGCCGTTAAACTTACCCAACGCCTGATCGAACTGGGCAAAGACAACTGGGAACTGGCCAGCTACCCGATGGAAGACCATGGTTTCGTGGAACCCAGCAGCTGGACGGATGAATATAAACGAATATACAAGTTGTTTGAAACGGTGCTTAAGAAATGAATGATCAGTAGACAATTGACAATAGGCAATAGGCAATAGGCAATGAGAACTACAGATATAGATTTCATCATGAATTGCCAGTAAACAAAGCAAAATTTACGCCTGTATTAAATTAACCTCCAAAAAGAATTCTGGGTAAACATTAAGATTCTCATGCTTTAGGAAAACCGTTGCCAATTGCCTATTGTCTATTGCCTATTGACTATATTTGTGTCTCAACAAGCGGTTATGGCCAAACAAGTTGAAGATTTTGACGCCAACCTGGCAGGTGAAGAAGGCAAGACAGAGGAAACGAAATCCAGCTGGTTTAAACGCATTAAAAAAGGGATCAGCACCAAGACCTCAGAAAAGAAGGAAACTCCGGAGGGGCTTTGGGTGAAATGCCCTGATTGCAATTTCATTTGCACTGTCACCGAGCTCAGGGAAAACCTCTTTGTTTGCCCGAAATGCAGTTTTCACCATCGAATCGGGAGTTCCGACTATTATGAGATTTTGTTTGACAACAACCAGTTCACCGAACTTTTTGAGAATATCCGAAGCAAAGATTTCCTGGAATTCACCGATCTGAAGCCTTATAAGAAAAGACTGGAAGAGACCTGGAGCAAAACCGACCTGAAGGATTCCATGCGGGTGGCCGTCGGTAAAGTGGGCGGCCACGGGATCGTGATCGCCTGTATGGATTTCGAATTCATCGGCGGATCACTGGGCAGCGTGATGGGGGAGAAATTCTCACGTGCCATTGATCATTGCCTGGAATATAAGTTGCCTTACATGGTCATCAGTAAAAGCGGCGGCGCCCGGATGATGGAAAGCGCCTTTTCGCTGATGCAACTGGCCAAAACAAGCGGTAAACTCTCGCAATTGAGCGATGCCAAACTCCCCTACATATCCCTGCTGACGGACCCCACATTTGGAGGTATCTCAGCTTCTTTTGGCATGCTGGGCGACCTGAACATCGCCGAACCCGGCGCTTTGATCGGGTTTGCGGGTCCACGGGTGATCAAAGAAACGATCAAGAAAGATCTCCCCGAAGGATTCCAGCGGAGTGAATTCATACTGGAGCATGGATTTTTGGATTTCATTTTGCCAAGGAAGGACCTGAAGGAAAAAGTTTCCACCCTGCTTGCACTTTTTAAGAACTGAACATTGAGGTACCATTAAATTTGTAAGAGGTATTTTTGCCTCTTATTTTATCCATGCAGGAAATAAAAAACCGCAGCGCCTACCATGAATACTTCATCGATGCTACCTATGAAGCCGGCATGGTATTGCTCGGCACCGAAGTAAAATCACTGCGGGAGGGGAAAGCGAGTTTCAACGACAGTTATTGCCTGGTACATAAAGGTGAGATCTGGATCAAATCACTCCATATTGCCCCCTATTCTCATGGCACAGCAAATAATCATGATCCCCTGCGTGACCGGAAACTCCTCCTGCAGAAACGAGAGATCAAAAAGATCGAGGCCAAACTGAAGGAAAAAGGATATACCCTCGTACCCCTCCGCATCTTTTTTAATGAAAAGAACCTGGTAAAGATCGGGATCGGGCTGGCAAGAGGTAAAAAAATGTTCGACAAAAGGGAAAGTATCAAACAACGCGATGTGGAAAGGGAAATGAAAAGGTTCATTAAATAAGACGGTGTACAAAATCCATTAAAACAGGAACAATTTTTGACGATATTTCATCTTCATGAAGAAAGGTCTCCTGATAGTTTTTCTGCTGGTTTCCCTCTCTGCCCGTTCCCAATCTGTTTTTGGTTACTGGTATGGCAATGCAAACGTGAAATCCAACAGCTCCGCCAACAATTACCTGGTTGAACTCATCCTCCAGCCGGAAAAAGGCTATGTATCGGGTATCCTCAATTATTTCTTTAAAGATACCTACCGGAGCCTGAAAGTGAAAGGCAATTATAATCCCGCCACCCGTCAGCTCAGCATCTATGATGTGCCGCTGGTGTACCATGCCTCTCTCTCCAGGTTTGAAGTGGATTGTATGATGACCCTGCAGGCTACCCTCCGGGTGTCGCAAACCGGTTCATTCCTGACGGGAGCCTTTCGTGCATTGCCGGATTATCGTTACACCTGCCCGGAAGTACGGTTCAACTTCAACCTGAATGCCGATATCAGCAAAAAGGATTCGGTGCTAAAAGCCATCAGTGAATATAAAGAGTCATACCAGGTATGGAAACCAACCGCCACGGATACCCTTGTGGCCGCTACTATCATCCCCCGCAAAGTGGTGAACTATGTGATTGAAAAGGAATATACCGAAAGGGAAAATGTAGTTCTCAATGAGATCGAAGTGGAATCAGATTCTATACAGGTTGCGATTTACGATAACGGCGAGATCGACGGGGATATCATTTCCCTTTTCTATAATAAAACGCTGATCCTGTTCAACCAGAAGTTAACGCATAAATCCATCCGGATGAACCTGCCGGTTGACAGTACACTTGCCATCAACGAAATTTCAATGTTCGCGGAGAACCTCGGACTGATTCCGCCCAACACGGCCCTGATGGTGATCAATGACGGTAAGAAAAAACATGAGCTCCGCCTGACAAGCAGCCTGGAAAAGAATGCCACGATCAGGATCAGGCGTAAAAAATAATTCCCCTATCTTTTACCGGTAAATAAACTCACCACGAACAGGATGACGAAGGCGCCGATGGCGCCGGTGAGAATAGAATTGACAAGCGGACTTGTTCCGATGCTCACTTTCAGTTCCCTCAACAGCCAGCTCCCGACAAAACTGCCAAGGATACCTACCACCACATTGCCGACCATTCCCAAGCCTTGTCCCTTGAACAAAAAACTTCCCAGCCAGCCTGCAGCCGCGCCGATCAGTACGGTTACAAGAATTGACTCAAGTGTCATAGTATTGGTTTTAATAGTTAAAAAACTCACTGGAACAGTTCCGCCTGGTTACTGCCCTTCGTACTCACCCATTCCATTTCGGTGGACTTGCTGTAATCGGCAAGCTTTGTGCCAACTGTCTTATAGTTCGTTACCTCGGCAATTTTGGCGATCTTCAGTTTTCCCTTTCTCACCTGGGCTCCCCGGCCCTGCTGCATGGCCAAAACAGGCTCTTCCTGGGTAGTAACCGCCTCCACGTAATTTCCTTCACCCTCTTTGATGAAAAGGAACTTGTTCTTCAGAGTTGTTGTTTCGATCCGGAATCGTTTTGCCATGAACTGTTTTGATTTCATATCCACGTACACCGCGGTAATGACTTTTTCCGGGTTGAATTTCTCAATAAAGATCACTTTCTCCGAATCCAGTTTTTGCGTCAGCTCCTGGTCTGTAACTTCGTAATTGCCATCGCTGTACAGTACCAGAATTTTATCATCCGCGTCAAACATTCCCAGGTATTGCCCTTTCTCATCTACGTTCAGCCGGCCGAACTGGTCATCATACCATAATTTTTTCCCGGCAATGGTGGAAACACCGGCTTCTTTCAGCCTTACTCCATCTGCCTTGATCGGGTATTTGGTAACGGTAATGCCCTTGCTGGACCTGCCCGTGATCTCCAGATCTGCAAAATTGTATTCAAACTCCTTCTTATGGGCCCTGCTGCCGGGTGTTAATATAATCCTGATAATTTCCGCCTCCCCGTTGGGGTTCACGCTCAGGTAATGCACCTTGCTTCTTTCATGCTCTTTAGCCAGAAAATACTCTTTATCACGGGTAACACCGGTAACATTAAACCGCTTGGCAAAGCTTTTACCGTTCGTGCCGTCCATGTAAATCATGTTGTAGGTGGTCCGCTCGTCATTCTTCTGGAAAACGGCCACATGTATAATTCCCTTGCCAATAAAGACTTTATCGGACACTTTCACCACTTTCATCACCCCGTTTTTGCTGAAAGCAATGATATCGTCAATATCAGAACACTCAAAGAGAAGTTCATCTTTTTTCAGACCGGTGCCAATAAATCCTTCTTCCCGGTTCACGTACAGTTTGGTATTGGCGATCGCAACATTCTTGGCCTCAATGACCTCGAACTTCCTGATCTCGGTTTTACGCTCCCTCCCCTTACCATATTTCTTCTGCAGGTTCTCATAGTAGGCTACGGCGAAATCCACCAGGTTGGCCAGGTCATGCTTTACCTGCTTGATCTCCGCCTCCAGGGCTTTGATCTGGTCATTCAGCTCATCAATATCCAATTTATAAATACGGCGAACGGGCTTCTCGGTCAGTTTGATGACATCTTCCTTCGTAATGGCTCTTTTCAATTGCTTCTTAAACGGTGTAAAGGCTTTGTCGATCGCCTCCAGCACTTTGTCCCAGGTCTCATGTTTCTTCTCGAGTTCCTTATAGATCTTCTCTTCGAAGAATATCTTTTCCAGCGAAGTGTAATGCCATTTCTCCTGCAGCTCCCCCAGACGGATCTTCAGTTCCTGTTCCAGCAGGTCCTTTGTTTTGTCAACAGACAATTTGAGCAGTTCCTGTACGCCCAGGAATTGCGGTTTCTGTTCCACGATAACGCAGGCGTTCGGAGAAACCGATGTTTCACAATCGGTGAATTTATACAACGCATCGATCGTGATATCGGGAGAAATGCCCGGTGCAAGATCCACCTGGATCTCTACGTCCGCAGCTGTATTATCAGTCACTTTCCGGATCTTGATCTTGCCCTGGTCGTTGGCCCTGACGATCGACTCCATCAGTTGGGTGGTGGTCACACCATAGGGCACACTTCTGATCGCCAGCGTTTTTTTATCCATTTCCTCTATATGGGCCCTCACTTTCACCTTCCCGCCTCTTTTGCCCTGGTTATAATCCGCCACATCGATCATCCCGCCTGTGAGAAAATCCGGGAATAATTCAAATCTTTTCCCGCGCAGGTATTTGACTGCCGCTTCGATCAGTTCACAAAAATTATGAGGGAGTATCTTGGTTGATAACCCCACCGCGATACCATCGGCGCCCTGTGCCAGCAACAGGGGGAATTTCATTGGCAGGGTAACCGGTTCATTCTTTCTTCCGTCGTAACTCAGCTGCCAGGCAGTTGTTTTGGCATTAAAGGCAACCTCCAGCGCGAATTTGCTGAGCCTGGCCTCAATATATCTTGCCGCGGCGGCTTCATCACCGGTGCGTACATCCCCCCAGTTTCCCTGCGTGTCGATCAGCAGGTCTTTCTGGCCCATATTCACCAGTGCATCCCCGATGGAGGCATCACCGTGGGGGTGGTACTGCATGGCCTGGCCAATGATATTCGCCACTTTATTGAATCGTCCGTCATCCATTTCCTTCATGGCATGAAGAATACGGCGCTGCACCGGTTTCAACCCGTCTTCAATGGCGGGAACGGCCCTTTCCAGTATCACATATGATGCATAATCCAGGAACCAGGTCTTGTATTGCCCGTGCAGACCGCTGTCGTTGTTCTGTACTTCCGTTATTTTGTTTTTGGCTGCGCTCATTATTTATTTCTTTCCGATTATTCCCAGATGTGTGTAGTTAAATCCTTCCGCCGTCTTTAATCCATATCCAAAAGCCCGGTCCATGGAAGAATGCCCGAATAAAACGATACCTATGATCTGCATCAAGTGATCCGGCAGTAACAAACCGCCGGTAAAAACCGCGACCGCCACTCCTTTATGGTGAAAAAGATTATACAGGGCCGCCCCGGCTTTGTTCCCGGCCAGGTAACCCAGCATACTGATATCCGGTCCCAATAGAAGGAGCAGGTACCACCACCATAGTGCATCGTGCTGAAACAGTACAAAAAGGCAGAGTCCAAACATCGCCGCTTCTTCCAGCTTAATGATATTTTTCATGGTCAGTAATTTTCTTCCGCTTTTTCAAAAGCGATCTCTCCCTGTTTTCCTTCCGTTTTCTTAACATCAAAATCTTTCCATGACTTATCTGTCTCACCCGTCACCATGATCTTGCCATCATTAATAAGGTATTTCATCCTCCACATAATGAAGATGTCCCCCGTCTTGACCTTCATCCGGTGCAGGGTATTGCTCAGCACCCTGGTGGCCTTCTGCCATTCGCCCGTTATATTTTTCAATATCTCAGCATCATAATAACTTTCATCTTTACCGGCGATCTTTTTGCCACCCTCCAGGATCCTGACGGGCGCATTCTCCTCTGCGATCCGCTTCCATTCATCGGGGTCGATCTCAAACTCACTCAGCGTAACAGGCCGGGCCAGTTTTTTGGCCTTCACAAATTCCTTCGGTTGTATTTCATGCAGCCAGGAGGGATAAAATATCTGTCCTTTTTCATTAATAAATGGCAGGTTGTTCAGGTAAAGCACCATCACCCGGCCCTGGTATTGCCGGAACTGCGGCATCAGCCAGTAATAACCCGTTACATCATGCTGGTTCTGTCCCATCCATATCCACAACTCTTCTTCCGGGTTCTCCTCCAGCTTTGCTTTCAGTTGTTTCACTGTTTCCCGGTCATCAAAAGATCCGGCCAGTTGATCCCCGTATGGCGAACCCTGCGATATTAGCCGCCACCATTCAATCCGCTGCTGCCAGCCTTCTTCCGTATCAAGGTCAGTTAGCGGTCCCACCGCGAAATCGTCGCGTATCTGCACCACTTCCCCGGCAAGCGATGCATCCAGTTCAATCACTTTTTTCATCAGTCCCGTTTCGGACTCGTTAAAAACAATATGTATCATTTTTAGTCATTTGCAGGTTGAATAATATAATAAACACAGGTTGTATAAAAATTCCGGACAAAGGGTATGGCTTTTATCAAAGCGGATTGCCGTCTCGGTTTCCAGCCAAATTTCCATTCATAGATCGGGTTGAACAGGTAATGCCGGTGATGTAAAAAAACATAACCTTCTTTCCGGCAGATCTTCTCAAACCTTTCAATACTGATCCCGGTATCCCGGATCTCCATCAGCTCATCAACCGGTTCCTTATTCCTCCTTAATATCCATTTGTACAAACCCCGGGGCAATAAATGGATATAGGGTAGTTTGGATATGGTTGAGCGGCATATCTGCTGGTGACCGCCAAATGGCATGTACCAGGGGGGAAAACCGAAAAACACGATCCCGCCGGGTTTCAGGAAATTTTTCATCCAGCCGATCAGCTTTCCCTGGTCATGTATATGTTCGATCACATCTTTCAATAAAACAATATCAAACAAACCACCGAAATCCCTTTCCACATTCACCTGGTAGATATCCTTTACCACAAACCGCACCCGGCCAGCAGCCATATCTTCCACCATGAATTTTCGCGCATCTTCAATTCGAGGCGCATCCAGTTCCACACCCACTCCTTCGCATCCTTTATTGATAAAAGCTTTGAGCACACCACCCTCCCCGCATCCGATCTCCAGGATACGCATCCCTGGCATAACACGGAATTTCTCCTCAATAAAAGGTATTACATACTTCTCCGTATTCAATACCTGAATATCAAAGTAACGTTTCCGGTCAGCATGAAACTCAAACACTTTATAATTAAGAATTAATAATGAAAGATTAATAATCTCTTATTCCACCGGTGCATCCACTTCCACCACCAGGTTATTAATAATAAACTCCTGCCTGTCGGGTGTGTTCTTGCCCATATAATATTCGAGTAACTGCTGAATATGATCGCCCTGTTCAAGCCGCATCAGTTGTTTGCGCATATCAGGGCCAATGAACTGGGCGAATTCATCCGGGCTGATCTCCCCCAGACCCTTAAACCTCGTCACCTCGGGTTTGCTTCCCAGTTTTTTCATGGCCGCCTGTTTCTCGTTCTCATCATAGCAATAGATCGTTTCCTGTTTGTTTCGCACCCTGAACAACGGCGTTTCGAGCACATACACCTTCTCATGCTTCACCAGGTCGGGGAAGAACTGAAGAAAAAAGGTCATCAGCAGCAACCGGATATGCATCCCGTCCACATCAGCATCCGTTGCGATCACTACGTTATTATACCGCAGCCCGTCAAGACCTTCCTCAATATTCAGGGCATGTTGTAATAAATTGAATTCTTCATTCTCGTACACTACTTTCTTAGTGAGCCCATAACAATTAAGCGGTTTGCCCCGCAAACTGAATACGGCCTGTGTCTCCACGCTCCTTGCCTTGGTGATGGAACCACTGGCGCTGTCGCCTTCGGTAATGAAAATGGTGCTTTCATTTTGTTTGGCCACAAACTCCTCTCTCCCTTTGGCGGGTGGTTCGTCATCCAGGTGATAGCGGCAGTCACGCAGCTTACGGTTATGCAGGTTGGCCTTTTTAGCCCTTTCATTGGCCAGCTTCTTGATACCCGCCATCTCCTTTCTCTCCCTTTCACTTTGCTCGATCCGCTTTTTCAGCCCTTCAGCGATAGCGGCATTCTTATGCAGGAAATTATCCAGCTCTTTAGCCAGGAAATCACCAACGAACTGCCGCATACTCGGTCCGTTGATATCCACATTCTGT
>CAZEZE010000100.1:0-8589 GCA_964516445.1 uncultured Chitinophaga sp.
GCAGGAGGATGAATCCGGAAAGAAAAAATTTCAAATACATACCAAAAGATACAAAAAAAGGTTCAAGGCATCCGCCGTAGCATTAGCGTCGGCAGTTGCCTTGAACCATGTGCCTTCTAATAGGTAACCCATGTAATACCTGAATTTTTTTTTAATACTGTGAGTTATGCACCGTCATTATTACAGACGAATACATGACAGGGTTGTACACTGTTAAAACAAATATCTTTTAATATCCTTGCCTTCAGTGTCCTGCGCCTGTTTATCCGCCTCTTTTAACAAATGACAACTACGCGGCACTGTTTATGAAACGATAGGGTGTATTATTCACCTTTAAACTAAACAACATGAAAAAATTATTACTCTACACGTCAGTTGTTGCATCGCTTGCAATCATAGTTGTCGCCTGCAACACAAATCCCATGGCCGTAACGCCGAAGGTAAATGAGGATACAATTGGGTTGGCCCAGTTCAAAGAAATGAAGGCTATGGAAGCACAGGCACTTGCGTTTGAGAAATACCAGGCCGCTAATGCGCCGGTAGCCCGGAGAGCAGCTCCTGCGAAGAATGTGGTAATGACTTCCGAGTCTACCAATCAGGCCAAAGTGGCCAAAAAGAAAGGTTGGAGCAAATCCGCCAGGTATGCCGTGATCGGCGGTACAGGTGGTGCAGTCCTTGGTGCGATCATCAATAAGAGAAATCCTGTGAAAGGTGCCGTGATCGGAGCGGTTGTACTGGGTGGTGGTGGTTATATCTTCGGTCGTAGCCAGGATAAAAAAGACGGACGATTCGAATAAATTTGTTTTTTGATAAAAGACCTTACAATTAGTAAGGTCTTTTTTTTTGACTAAGTGTGTACTGATATGCCGATTAGTCAATGTGCCGATATGCCAATTTCTTAAAGCATTAATTTCCTTCCTTCTTGGGAAAGGCCTTACCAGCCAATTCAGCGAATCGGTTTATCAGCACATCGGCACATTGGCACATCAATACATTGGCATATTATTAAATTGACTTATATTTAAGTAAGGGATCAAACCATTAACCTTAGCATGCCTGCTTATCCCATTGAGATCATACTGAACCGGCAGTTGGCTGACTGTCTTTCCATCCCGGTGTTTATAACCGACACGGCCGGCACGCTTATATTTTATAACGAACCCGCCGAACAGATCCTGGGCCAGCGTTATGAAGAAACGGGAGAGATGCCGGTGAATGTATGGGGCACCATTTTCAAACCGGTGGACGAGACCGGCAAACCGCTCGCCCCTGACGACCTGCCGCTGGTGAAGACACTGCGTAACTGCTGTCCCTACCATAAAGTGTTTCTCATCCAAAGCCTGAAAGGAGCGATCGAAAAGATTTCCGTCACTTCCTACCCGATCATGGGCAGGGCCGGCGATTTCCTGGGCGCGGTCGCCATTTTCTGGGAACTCAAAGACGAATGAAGATCAAGATACGGGGTGTCCGTGGTTCCATACCCACGGCCGATCCTTATACGGTCCGCTATGGAGGTAACACATCCTGCGCTGAAGTAACGGAGGAGGGTTGGCGACTGGTGCTGGACGGCGGCTCGGGTCTGCGCTATTGCAACACGGAAAAGCGACCGGAAAATAAAAGGATCGATATCTTTCTTACCCACCTGCATCTCGACCATATACTCGGACTTGGTTTCTTCAACCCATTGTTTGATCCGGGTATGGAAATTCATATCTGGGGACCGGCCAGCAGCCTGCACAGCCTTCGTGCCAGGCTCACCCGCTATCTTTCCCCGCCGCTCTTCCCCGTTCTGATCCGGAACCTTCCCTGCAAACTCAGTCTCCACGAGATCGGCGACAGTAATTTCGATGTGGGTCCATTCCGGATACAATCCGATTACGTGATACATCCGGGCCCGACCGTGGGCTATCGCATCACCGGGAAAAAATCCGTGTTCACCTATATCCCCGATCATGAGCCCGCACTGGGCCGCTCAGGAATGCCGCAGGACAAGAGATGGATCTCAGGTATCGATCTCGCCGCTGATGCCGACCTGATGCTCCATGATTCGCAATACACCATAAAAGAATACCCGTCCAAAACCGGGTGGGGACATTCCTCCATGGATGACGCACTTCTATTTGCCTCCCTGGCGGGGGTGAAACACCTGCTCCTGGCCCACCATGATCCCGATCATTCCGATACGCAACTGGATGAAATGTTTACGGACCTGAAAAAAAGAAATAATTACTCCTTACGTTATGAACTGGCAGTGGAAGGAATGGAAATTGAACTCTCCTGATCTTTGGTAAATACCAATGTTTCCAAATTAATACATTCTGAATAAGCAGCCTTTTAGAGCTCACTACAAGCTGGCAGGGAACTGAAGCTTGCGGATCAAAGAAGACATAAAAGCGGTAGTATCACTTTATAGATCTCACGCAGAGGACGCAGGGCACGCAGAGATTATTAATCAAATTCAGACTCTGCGTTCTTTGCGCTCTCTGCGTGAAACAATTTCAAACCGGGACAATGCTCAGAAAGTATTATTTCTTCCTGTCACTTTTAGTATTCTTTTTCTTCAGGTCGTCCCTGTGAGCGCGTTCGTAGGTTTGAATATCCATAAAACGACCATGCTCGTCCCGTACCGCATACAGTTTCTTTCCGTTGCTGCTGCGGTGAGTGGTTCTCTTTGTCATATCTGTTATTTTATCTTGTTAACAATAGAGATTGGTTTAATTCAAATCGGTATCAAGTTACTCCCTGTCGATGGCCGGGCGGAATGACCGCATATCAAAGCGGGTATGATATTGATCAGGCGGAGTTTCAAATTGCCTGGCATTGAATCTCCTGCATGATAATCATGTCATGACCTGCCCGTTATCATTGGTAACCCCTTTTTCCGGTTGCTAACTTTCCTCCATCGTTAACCGCATAAATTCTATGTCATGAAAGAAAAGTTCAAAATGGCAGCGGAGAAGGCCGGGACCCAGCCCGAAAAAACCGGGAGCGCACTTGAAAATGTAAAGGAAACTGTGGAGAACAATACAACGGACCTTCTGAAAAAAGCAAGAAAGACCGAGATCCTGGAAGAGATGAAAGCAAAACTCGGGATCAGTACGAAGAAGGAGAAGGACCTGTTGCAGAGAACAGATCATATTTTAACCCATGCGAAGGACCATGTAGAGGTCAGAACGGAACAGTGGGTGAAAGAAGTGGGGTTAAAAAAAGATAAACTGGTGAACGACCTGGGAAATCTTACCAATCCCCTGCCGGGTAAAGTGAAAAAAAGCGAACCGTTCACGAATGTGAATGAAAAAACGGGAGTGCTGAAAAAGAATACCCGGCATACAATGAAGATGGTTGCACGTAAAGTTGTAACGAAAAATTAGGGGGAAAGGCGGGAAACGGGATCAGGTAAAGATTAAGATTAAGGTTTAGGTTAAGGTTAAGGCTCATAACCCTCTATGGCTAGAGCACAGGAGGGTTGCTTTCTAAGGAAGTACCCCGCTTGTTTTTACAGGCGGGGAATTTTTTAGTATTTCTTTTCAGTTACGTGCAGGGTTCATAAAATCATAGAGAAAAAAGCAAATGATAATATAACCGATGGCCAGGATAATAGTGAAGATGAGCGCGACCGGGCTCCGGGGCAGATCCGCCGGGATAAATTTGTGTGGTTTGTCGCGGTCGAATAACACATCCACCGGCTGACCTGTTTTGAATAGGGGTAACCTTTTGTTGGAACTAAAAGTATATACGCCCCGGTGAATATTTCCGCTGCCAATGGGATACCGGATCACAGCCTGGAAGTACCTTGCTCCCTTGATACCGCGGCGTTCTTCCACCTGTTCCACCATGCCGGTCACCCTTTCCCCGGTTTGTATCATCTTTTGTACGATTCGTCTTTTCCACAGCACGATCCCGAGCGGAACAAAACCCAGGAGACCGATTACTATAATGATCCAGTTCATGAAGAGAGGGGTTGAGCATGTAAATTAAGAAGGAAAAAACTAAATGTATCCTGCGGACACTCTGTGAGACTTCCTGTCTCGCAGTACAAAGGAGAACGGGTTTCATTTTTTGCAAGCATAATTTGAAAAACGTTGTTCATGGGAATAGAATAATGTTTTGCCTCATTCTAAAAGATAAATTTCCCGATTGGAGCCGCTTCTCCCTTCTCCACGGAGTGGAGGGGTCGGGGTGAGGGACTTCTCTTAACTTTACTCTCATGTCTCTTTCTTTCCTCAATATCTTCTTCTTCGTATTCCACACGGCCCTTACATTATTCAACATGACCGGCTGGATCTTTCCGCGTACAAGAAAATTGCACCGGGTCACGCTTTTTCTAACCGCTTTTTCCTGGTTTGTACTGGGTATCTGGTTTGGATGGGGTTATTGCGCCTGTACCGACTGGCACTGGCAGGTAAGGGAAGCCATGGGTTTTAATGACCGCTCCAATTCCTATATCCATTTTCTCCTGCTGAAACTGACCGGTATCGATTTTGACCCGAAGCTGGTGGAGCAGGTAACGCTATATACATTTCTCTTTTGTGTGGTAGCTGCCGTGTGGGTATTTTTCAGTGACAGAAAAAAGAAAAGCAGTTAACCCCCCGAAGATCCTTTTTCTTCCACCGGTTTATCCTGTTGTACAAACTCCTGCGTATAGATACGGAAGATCAGGATGATATAGGTCAGCAACAGGGGGCCGAAGATAAAACCGATAAAACCGAACAGTCCCAGGCCGATGATCACACCCAGTACGGTTACCACCGGGTGGATATTGCCCAGTCTTTTCAGGATGGTGATCCTCGAGAGGTAATCGATATTGCCGGTGACGATCACGCTGTAGATCAAAAGACCGGTGGCATTCAGGGTATCCCCGGACGCATACTGGAAGAGTACCAGCGGTACCCAGATCAGCATGGTACCCACGACGGGGAAAAAGGCAAAAACACCCGTCAGGAATCCCCAGATCACGTATTCGTGTATCCCGAAGATCACATAGCCGATCGTGGCGGTGATCCCCTGTATGACCGAGATGATAGGAATACCCAGTGCGCTGGCTTTGACCAGTTTTTTTGTTTCAGCGGCCAGTACGTGGATATTGTTTTGTTTTAGGGGAAGGATACGGTTGAGGAAACTTTCCATCTCTTTGCCGTGTACCAGCATATAGTAAAGCATAAACAGCATGATACCCAGGTTGGCCAGCATAACGCCGGTATCATTCAGCAGGGAAGGGATGAAATCCGTCAGCCTTTTCTGGAGATTCGACAGGGTGTCCGCTTCAATGATTATGACCCCGGTTTTTTCCTGCAGTTCGTGAACAGCCGTCTGCGCCCTCGTCATGAAAGAGGCCGGATCCTGCAGAAAGGGCTCTATCCTTTTTTCTACTATCGCGTAGGTCAGGTAAACCAGCAACCCCAGGAGCCCGAAGAAAATGGCCAGGTACATCCCGGCGGTCCAGCCCGGTCTCCATTTTTTCTGGTAAACCAGCCGGAAATAACTACCCCGGCTCAGGATATAGAGGGTGATGGCTCCCAGTAAACCCGGGAAAAAGGCATACAGCTCTTTCATCGACAGGTAGACCATCGCCACCAGCAGTAAAAGGATGATGAGCTGCCTGATACGGTTATTGAAGCTTGTTACCTCCGGCATGGATCATGATTATGGTTTGATTGTTTTGAGGATTGGTGACCCAGGTCACAGAATTGCCTGCTGACTGTTATTCCGGTCAACGGAATCAACAGGGAAGCCCTATTTCTTCACCTCGTCAATTTCGGCATCGCCTTCCTCATCCTTGCTTTTCCGGTAATCGTTGTTTAACTGGTCGACAAATTTTTTTTCGTCCTTACGGTTCTGCCTGACCAGGAAATATATCAGCGCCAGTGAAACGCCCCCGATCAGCAGGATCCAGCCTGTATCCATAATAGATGTTGTTTGTTGTAAAGATACCTCCTAATCAATAATGCCGGGCCTGCCGCGGAAAAACCTGATAAGTATCAGTACCGGAAGATATTATAGTCATTTCATTGGGCTTGTACCGTGAGTATCTTGGCACCAGGTTCATTCTAAAGAACGAAGGCGATGTATCCCTGACCTCATTCCCTGCCGGGACCTGTTAAATTCCCTCACTAGTTCAGACAACGAATTGAATCACTGCGATTCGTCACCCTAAAATCAAAAGTTATGAAAAAGATATTACTCATATTAAGTCTTGTGGCGCTGGGTGGTCTTTTGACCCAATCGCAGGCCCAATGTGATTTGCAGAATCCGGCCGTAAAACTAAATTATTCATACCCTGATGGGAATGGAAATTGTGTTATCGGGCTGGACCTTTATTTTGACATGAAACACAATCCCGGCGGTAAGTTCGTATGGGTGCATATTTGGCCCACGGCCTCTTATACTAACTGGAGTTATAGTGATCCACCCACCAGGGCTAATGGAGCGCTTGTTGGTTCGGTTGCTACTGTAGGCGTAGAGCATCAGGGGTCCAATCTTGCTGTTCAGAATGTATATCCTCCTGATCCCACACTTCCTACCATGCAATACATTGGGGTGACTGCATCCGAAGGTCCCAGCATACTTCCTTTATATGAATTGTATGCTTTCAAGAATCTTCAATTGATCATCCCCGGAGGATGCGATATACCTCAGTCATTTACCGTTGATGTATGGCAAAGCCAGTCTGACAAAGCGCAGAATGTTCACTGCTTTACAAAGGGCGGACAGTTTTTTGCAAATGATCCTAAAGTAAACGGGTTGTTGTATTGTACCGTGCCCCGAAAGTTTTCATTTAATATACAGACCATTATGACAACTGGCAGCGTGGATGTAACATATAAGGTTTTTATTGATGACGGTGACGGGACCTTCAATTCTGTGAATGATAATATTATGGTGTACAGCGGCGGACCAGTAACACTCAGTCCTTCTAATCCCCTGTTTTCTTCAGGGATACAGGGTTACCCCCCATATTCTTCTCAAAAACCCGAGGCAGACCGCGACCTGTGGGTGGTAATCAGCAGTCCCACCATGCCAAACGATGTCTATGCGCATCTCATCAACCTCTGCATACCCCTGCCGGTCAAACTCACAAGCTTTACAGCCATGCGGACCAGCGACCGGGTAAAACTGGCCTGGACCACCGCTTCCGAGATCAATAACAGGGGCTTCTATATCATGCGCCAAAACGGTAACAACGGCTGGCAGGTGATTGGCTATATTCCATCAGCCGCAACTGACGGTAACAGTAATGTTGACATCAGCTACAGCTTTACCGATATCAACAGCCTGGGCGGGGTTTCCCAGTACAGGCTGCAGCAGGTGGATTTTGACAATGCAATTACATACAGTGATATCCGGATGGTGAAAGGAATGGATCAAACCGGCAGGCTGCTGGTATTCCCCAACCCTTCACCCGACGGTAACCTGAACATTGTACTGGACAATATGGGTACCGATCTTAATGTACGCCTTATCGACATGAACGGACGGTTGGTAAAAGAATGGAACAATGTTACCAATGGCAGGATCTTCGTCAGCCAGGTAGCATCCGGTATGTACACCCTGAGAGTATGGGAAAGGAATACCGGCCAGGTACAGCAACTGAAAGTGATCGTTAGTAAGTAACAAATGGATGACCCGAGGGACGAAAGAGGCTGCTACGGCGGCCTCTTTTTCTATTTACGGCTGATGGAAACAAACACGGGGGAATGAAACAAGCATAGCCTCCGAATGCTGCAGCCGGGTAATGCATCAATTTGAAATAATTGCACGCAGAGGTCGCAGAGACCGCAGAGACTATTAATCAACCACATACTCTGCGTTCTTTGCGACCTCTGCGTGAAATTAAAAATATGACACAGCCTGCAACCGCATGTTATGAAAATCCCGCCTAATTGTAATACCTTTTACAGTGCTTATGATGCCGTCTCAAAGGTCATATTTGCTTCTTGGCGTAGCGCTCCTGCTGCGAATGATAATTTCCGCGCAGCAACCGAGGCTCGTGATCCCTGTCGGACATGTTCAAGATATAAGGAACACCTGTTTTAGCCCCGATGGCTCCCTCATTGCCACTACAGCGGGTGATAATACTATCAAATTATGGCATTCTGCATCCGGCCGGTTGTTGAAAACACTCTACGGTCATAAATCTCTTATTACAACCCTGGAATTTAGTCCCCACGGTAATTACCTTCTCAGTTCCTCATCGGAAGATGGCACCAACCGGATCTGGAACCTCCGTGACGGACAGGAGATCATCCAGGTTGACCGCGTTACCTACCCCGAAAAACAGGTGGATTTCAGTGCCGATGAAAAATGGGCTGTCTCACTTCACCCACAGGCTGTCGGTTTATGGAACCTGGCAACCGGCCAGAAGACCGACAGCTTCAAACTGAAAAAACCGAACGGTGAGTATCATTTTTTCTCCTACGCCGCGATCAGCCCCGACGGAAGATCCGTTACGGGGTATGATTACGGCCGCAGTATCCTGGTGATCTGGGACAGGATCTCTCATGCGGTCCTCAAAAAAATCACGATCGACACAGACTATGGAATACTTGATATTGGCTTTTCGGCAGACAACAGGCAACTGTATGTTTTTAC